>JACRLA010000407.1 GCA_016215145.1 Chloroflexota bacterium | reverse complement strand
TGCCAAGAATTTTAACTTTTTCAACGGTGACGCCGAATCGATTCCCTTCCCTGCCAACCACTTTGACACCGTCATCGCCAACCATATGCTCTACCACTTGCCCCATCTCGATCTGGGTGTGCGCGAACTGGCGCGGGTGTTAAAACCCAACGGTGTTCTTTATGCGGCGACGAATGGAATACCCCATCTTAAAGAGATGTTTGAACTCGCCCACGAATTTGATCCGAATTATGGCAGCGTTCATCATCGCGGTTTCTTTGAGTCGTTAAACTTCAGATTAGAAAACGCCGAAGAAATTTTGAGGGCGGCATTTGCGCGGGTAGAGATCAGGAAATATGACGATCATCTTTGGGTGACAGAGGCGGCGCCACTGGTGAATTATGTGTTATCAGGATGGAGAGATCAGGTGCGGGAGGGAATGGTCGAGTCGTTTATCGCATTCGTTGAAGAACGAATCAAGCGCGAGGGCGGAGTCCGCATCACCAAAGAGAGTGGGTTGGTGATCGCTCGTAAATAGGCGGGGCGCGTCCACATCATAATTTTGTTGTTTGCGTCGCTGTTACCTCCCCGCTATAATCCTCTTACCCATGACGAATTTCAATACGCGGCAAATCACGAAGAATCTTCCGGCGACTACCGGGCTCAAAGCCGGTTCGACATTGCAGGGGCGTTATTTAATCGTCGGCGTGCTGGGCATCGGCGGCATGGGCGCGGTCTACGAAGCCCGCGATTTACACTTCCCCAATGTGACCAAGTTGGTGGCGCTGAAAGAGATGATCAACATGGCGCCCGATCCGCAACTGCGCCAGATTATTATCAAAACGTTTGAGCGCGAGGCAAACCTGCTTGCCACATTGAACCATCCGGCGATCCCCAAAATTTACGATCTGTTCAACGAAGTGGATCGTTCTTATTTGGTGATGGAGCGCATTAACGGCAAAGACCTCGAGACGATGTTGAATGAAACGAAGGGCTTCCTTCAAGAAGAGACTGTGATTGATTGGTCAATTCAGTTGTGCGATGTGTTGACGTATCTTCATTCGCACAAGCCCGAGCCGATTGTCTTCCGCGACATGAAACCGTCTAACGTGATGTTAGACAGCCACGGCATTCGTTTGATTGATTTTGGTATTGCCAAAGGTTTTCAAGCCGGGCAAAAAGGAACGATGATCGGCACCGAAGGATATTCGCCACCCGAACAGTATCGCGGCGAAGCCAGCCCTCCGGGTGATATTTATGCTCTGGGCGCAACACTCCATCATCTGTTGACGAAGAAAGACCCGCGCCTCGAAGCGCCGTTCTCGTTTACAGAACGCCCACTACGCAAACTTAATCCGGCGATCTCCACCGAATTTGAATCGATCATCAACAAGTCGCTCTCCTACAATCCGCATGATCGCTTTTTATCTACCGACTCGATGAAACAGGCGCTCGTTGCGTCGAAGACAAAATCGGCTCAGCCTGCGGCAGCCGCCACTCCCGCGCTGCCTCCACCCCCACTACCGATCACCACGCCGGTGAAAAGAGAGGGCGGCACGACGACGATGATCAAACATACCGCCCCGAAAGCAGACGAGGCGGGAAAAGTTTCGCCGTTGTGGGTCTTCAAATGTGAAGATGAGATTCGCAATCAGCCTCTGCCTGTGGGCAAAAAAATCTACGTCGGCGTGTACGATAACAACTTATATGCGCTCACGCGCGACGAAGGAAAATTTATCTGGAAGTTCGCCGCCGCAGGCGGGTTTGCGGCGTCACCGGTGAGTGATGGCACGAGCATCTACATTGGCTCCGAAGACAGTAAGTTCTATGCCATCAACACCGAGAGCGGCAAACCTTCGTGGACGTATCAAACCAACGGTTCTATTCGCTGCACGGCGCGGGTCGCCTCTCAAGGCGTGATCTTTGTCGGGTCAGACGACGCCCACCTTCATGCACTCTCCACGCAAGGCGGCAAGCTGATATGGCGGTTTGAAGCGCAAGGACCCATTCGATCTCGTCCGGCGATTCTAGAGAAAGAAGGTCGCACGGTGTTCGGGTGCGAATCGGGGGAAGTGTATTGCGTAGATTTCAGCGGCACGGTGAAGTGGCGTTTCAAGAGCAAACGGGCAATCACCTCCTCCCCCGCCGTCACCGAAACACTGGTGATCGTCGGCGGTGTGGACGCCAATGTGTATGGGTTAGAGGCAAATTCGGGTTGGGCGGTGTGGCGGCAGCGCACGCAGAAATCTATCGTCTCATCACCCGTGCTCACCGAGAAGGCGGCGATCATCGGTTCTGCCGATAATCATGTTTACGCTTTCGACATTCGTTCAGGCAGAGTGCTGTGGCGATACGAGACCGGCGATCAGGTCGCCTCGAACCCGGTGGTGGCAAAGAGCGGGGTCTATTTTGGATCGGTGGACGGGCATATTTATTGTTTAGATGTTACCAACGGCAAACTGCGTTGGAAGTTTAAAACGGATGGACCGGTGATCTCATCACCCAGTGTGTTAGACGACGTGGTCTACGTGGGCTCCGCCGATCATAATTTGTACGCCCTGCCGGCATAATCAACTATCAATTTCAAACTCCAAACTACAAACTACAAAACTACAAATTTGAAGTTTGAAATTTGAGGTTTTTGGAATTGACACGAATACTTTAAAACAGGAAGTGCTCTGTGTTCGAATTTCTCAAACGGCTCTTTACCCGCACGCCTCCTCCAACGCAACCCCTCGCCCCAGAATCTCTGGCGACGGCGCAGTTAAGCACTGCGCCGCTCAGCTTTCGCACAGTAGGCGCCTCGGCGCTGCAAGTGGCGCACGCCCAAAGCGTGGGGCGTGTGCGCGATCACAACGAGGATTCGCTGCTGGCGATTACCTGTTCGTTCGAAGGAGTCAATCGCATCCCTTCCTTCGGGTTGTACATCGTCACCGATGGCATGGGCGGGCATAACATGGGAGAGAAAGCCAGCTCGGTTGCCGCCCGCAGCATCGCCCACGACATCGTCAAGAACATTTACTTTTCGTTACTGTCCGAAAATAATGACGGCGATGACCGCCCGCCTTTACAAGAGATCATGGTCAACGCTATGGTCGGAGCGAATCAATCCGTAACAAAAGCCGTCGGCGAAGGCGGCACAACCGGAACAGTGGCGATGGTCTTCAACGATCAACTGATCATCGGTCACGTCGGCGACAGCCGCGCTTATATCATCGCTTCCTCCGGACTCGAACAACTGACACGCGATCATTCCCTCGTCAGGCGCTTACAAGAATTGGGGCAGATCACCGAAGCGGAAGCCGCCGTCCACCCCCAACGCAACGTACTGTACCGCGCCATTGGGCAGGGTGACGGCTTAGAAGTAGATACCCAGACTCTGCAACTCTCGCCGGGGATGAAGGTATTGTTATGTTCAGACGGTCTATGGGGTTTAGTTGGCGACAGCCAAATGCTGGATATTATTAATAGCTCTTCCACATTACAGATCGCCTGTGATCGATTGGTCGAAGCGGCAAACATCGCTGGCGGACCCGATAACATCACCGCCATATTGATTGAGTATAATTTGTAGACTACGAAAGCGGCTCGTAGTAGCGACTTCAGTCGCTTTTTGCCGCAGATGACTGAAGTCATTATTACGAACTCGTGATCTACTGATAATTTGTAGCCAACCTGAAGAGAGAACGCGTTTATGCAATCGTTGCCAGACTACTATGCCTGCCTGAATGTGCCGCGTTCAGCCTCCACCGATGAGATTCGTCAGGCGTTCCGCAAAATGGCTCGCCGCTTCCACCCCGACGCCAATGCCGACCCTCACGCCGCCGAAGAATTCAAACTGATCTCTACCGCGCACGAAACCCTCGCCGACTCGGCACACCGCGCCGAATACGACGCGCGCCTCACTGTATTCGACATTCCTTTTTCTGTCGAAGCGGTTTACAGCCGCAGCAGTTTGCGAGCAATGCCCGACCCGCAGGTTGTTTATTGCCTGCTCAACGTCAAGACCATTGCCCAAACCAGACGAATCACGCCACCCCTCAACCTGTGCCTGGTGATTGATCGCTCGACCTCTATGCAAGGCGCGCGATTAGATCGCACCAAATCTGCGGCGCGACAAATCATTGAGGGCTTGGATGAAAACGATTTCTTTTCCATCGTCGCCTTCAGTGATCGCGCCGAAGTCATTTTTCCATCTCAATCGTGTGAAAACAAACCCCTGATCATATCCCAAGTCAACGCCATCCAAGCCAATGGCGGCACGGAAATTTTGGAAGGGTTGATGGCAGGACTCTTACAGCTCCAAGAAAATATCAGTCCTAAATCCATCAATCATCTCACCCTGCTCACCGACGGGCGCACCTACGGCGATGAAGAGAATTGCCTGCTCTTAGGCGTTTTAGCCGAATCCGACGGAATTGTCATTAGCGGACTGGGCATCGGCGACGAGTGGAACGATGTCTTCCTCGATCAGCTGACGGCGACGACGGGCGGCGAATCACTTTACGTGCATACCATCGAAAAAGTCGAAGACCTGATGATCAAACAGGTGCGCGGCATTGGCGGCACAATTGCTCAACGTCTGCGCCTGCAAGTCACCTGTGATGCGGACGTTAAATTGCGATCCGCCTTCCGCGTCTATCCTGAGTCCTACCCTATTCCTGTAGATGATCAACCATTGCGAATCGGAAGCATCCCGCGCACAGGCATCTCTTCCATCTTGTTAGAGTTTATCGTAAAGACCGGCAGCGACCCGCGCCAAAACATTTCACGCGTTTCGATCACCGGCGATATACTCAACATTGGTAGAATAGACGAGAAAGTAACCGCCGACCTCACCCTGCCTATCGGCAACAGCGCCAAACCCGAACCGCCGCCTCTTGCCATTCTGCAAGCGATGGATAAACTTACGTTGTACCGCTTGCAAGAAAAAGCGTGGGCGGCGGCGGCAGAAGGCAAAGTGCGAGAAGCGACTCAACATCTTGAAATGCTCGCCTCACGTTTACTGACTACGGGCGAGCGCGATCTAGCGCAAATGACCGTCGAAGCTGCCAGCCGTCTGGGAAGCACCAACCAGATACCGAGTGATGCCAAGAAACGGATCAAATATGGCACGCGAGCGATCATTTCCAAATATAAGAACGGGGTCTCATTATGATCATCTGTCCAAATTGCAAGCACGAAGAATACGATGGCACACTGTTCTGTAGTGAGTGCGGCGTGCGCCTGTGGCAAGAGAAACACGGCGACGATACCGCCAACATCGGGCATGACTCGCCGAATCAAACTGATCGTATCAGCACGGCAAGCATTGAACACGAATACCCTGCCCCGCCTAGTGGTCAGATATTTATTCGCATTCATGGCGTCGGCACTAGCATGGTGCTCACCGGCAAAACCGAATACATACTGGGTCGCAAAGACCCGCGCACCTCGTCAATCCCCGACGTAGATTTTGGCTCCTTTGGCGGGCAGCAAATGGGCGTCTCGCGGCAACACGCCCGCTTAAAATATGGCACAGACGGCGTGAGCATCGTTGACCTATCCAGCACCAACGGCACTATGGTCAATGGCAAAACCATTGCGCCCAACGAACCGCGCCACATTCGCAACGGCGACGACATCCGACTCGGCAAACTTGCCTTCAGCGTTTACTTCGCCGAGAAAAAATAATTGCTCAGCGCTCTGTCATTGCGAGCGCACTTCGCGGAGCGGAAAGCAATCTCGGTCACGTTTGGAGATTGCTTCGTCGCAAAAAACGCTCCTCGCAATAACGCCTGAGCAGACGAGAAAAAATAATTTGGAGACGAAGCTATTATGGCTATCACCGTTCTACTGCACATCGCCAACGAAGAACCCACCATGTGCGAACTCGATCAAATGCCCTCGCTGAGCGATACCATTGTCATCGGCAAAAACCCGCGCAAGCGCGACGGCAAAGACATGGCAAACATCTTGCCAAACGTCACGACTGTGATCTGGCCCATAAGCCGCATGACATTCATTGAGATCGTGCCAACCGATGACGACGAGAAAGTGATCTCCTTCGTCCGCGAATAGATCGGGGTGACACCGTCACCACGCCTGTCACCTTTTAACCTTAACGATGCCCGAACCACGCGAGACTCACCGCATCCTGGTAGTAGACGACGAACCGCGAATGATACGCTTCATTCGCATGAACCTCGAACTCGAAGGCTACACCGTCTTTGAAGCCGCCGACGGCGTGCAAGCCCTTAAACAAGTGCGCGACGTGCTGCCCGACCTGATCATCCTCGACGTGATGATGCCCGAACTCGACGGCTTTGAGACTCTGGGCGACCTGCGCGAATTTTCCAGCGTGCCGGTGATCATGCTCACCGCGCGCGGCGAAGAAGATGATCGGGTGCGCGGACTCGAACTGGGCGCGGATGACTACGTCACCAAACCTTTTAGCCCGCGCGAGTTAGTCAGCCGCGTCAAGGCAGTGTTGCGCCGCGCCGAGTCGGCAACCCCGGTGAGTAAGACCCCGATCAAAGTAGATGATCATTTGCGGATTGATTTTGATCGGCGTGAAGTCTATGTCGCCGAGACGTTGATCAAACTGCGCCCGACCGAATTCCGTTTGCTTTACCACTTGGTGAGCAACGCCGGTTGGGTGGTGCCGCACGAGCAATTGTTGGCGAAGGTGTGGGGTTACGAATACCGCGACGAGACGCACTACTTGCGCCTCTACATCAACTACTTGCGGCAAAAGATCGAAGCCGACCCCGCCAAGCCGAAATATATTTTGACCGAGCGCGGCGTGGGCTACAAATTTGTAGACTACAAAAATCTTTAATCCTCTCGCCAATAAAAACACCGAGTGTTTTGGAAAACACTCGGTGTTTTTCTGTTAACACTCTTCCTATTTTTTGTTTGCGTTCCTCTAACGCATCGCGCGTATCTTTACGATCAAATCCTAAACATGAAAAGAGGAACCACATCATGACTACTTTAACTCGTTTCACTCCAGCCCACGATATTCTCACCATCCGCGATCTGATGGAGCGCATGTTTGACGAGACACTCGCGCCCGTCAACGACAGCGCCAACGTCGAAGGACGCCTGACCGTTGACGCTTACACCACGCAGAATGAGATCGTGGTGCAAGCCGCGCTGCCCGGCGTCAAGCCCGAAGAGGTGGAGATCACCGTGGAGAACGACACGCTGAAGATCAGCGCCGAACTTCCCAAGCGGCTCGAGGACGTGGATTACGCTTTCGTCGAGCGCCCGCACGGTCGCTTCAGCCGCACGTTGATGCTCAACGTCCCCGTGGAAGCCGACAAAGGGGAAGCGCACTTTGATAACGGTTTGCTCACTTTGACTCTGCCCAAAGCAGAATCGGTGAAACCGAAGATGATCAAAGTCAAAGCGAAGTAATCGCTTTAAATAAAAACACCGAGTGTTTCTCAAAACACTCGGTGTTTTTTATTTCTTCCGACACTCCGCACACGGACACAACCCACGCAAATAATCCCAACCATAGAGTCCGTATTTGTGTCCGTCCTGCCACAAAAATTGCACAGCGTAACTCCCAACTAAATCTGCGCCGAGAAGTTCGTAGGTTTGAGTCGGTTTGAGATCGAACACAGTTGGGTCGGGTGGCGTGCCCATGTTCTCATGCCCGCCTTTACATTCGGCACACGGACAAGCGGCGCGCAAACCATCAAACGGATATTCAGAGGTGTGTCCATCATCCCAAGGGATGATTACCACGCGGCGAGATTTGCTG
>JACRLA010000101.1 GCA_016215145.1 Chloroflexota bacterium | reverse complement strand
CCGCGCGCAACATCGCATCCACGAACATCGCCATCAGCAGCAGCCACAACACCAAACCGGGCGTGCCGACTTCCACCAACAACTCCCACCACAAATTGTGCGCGCGATCAATCACTTGCCCCCGGCAAGCAACGTTCTCATTCATCCGCGCGATGAAAGACGGCGTGGCATGATCAACAATCGCTAAATCAAAGGAGGATACCCCCCAGCCGATCCACGGGCGCGCCGCCACTGCCTGTGCCGCCGACGCCCAAGTCAACGGACGAATCTCACCATCCCCTCTCGCCGATAACACCTCAACGATCTTTTCACCTTGAACCGTCACCACGATTGTCCCGATCATAGAAACTATCACGATCCCCAATAACATGATTCGCGCGTGCCGCAAATTAAAACGCCAGCGCCAAAGGATGAGCAACGGCACAGTCACTGCCACAGCGACGGTTGCGCTGCGGCAGGATGTAACCCACAAGCCCCAGGCTTGCGCGGCGAGTAAAAGGCTCAACCCTAATCGAGCCAACATTTTTTTTGAATCCAACCACGCCGAAAGCGTGAGCAGCATCACCATCGCCAAATATCCGCCCAAATAATTTGCGTTGCCAAACGTGGAAAGTACTTGCGCCGTAAAACAGCTTTGCCATTTAAAGGGATCGAGTTGAAAGAACTGCATCGCGCCGTAGAGGAGGACGGGGATGCTGGTAAAGATGAGCGACCCCGACGCGACTCGCGCCGCGCGAACATCGCGGATGAAAATAAACGTCAACCAGGCAACGCCCATTAACCCGAATTGAGTCAGCAGACCCAATTGCCAATCGTAACTGCCAAACCAACTTCGCGCCGCTGATTGAGCGAAGACGGTAGTGAGAGCCAGCCACGCCAGCCACGCGCTGACGGCAAAATAAATGCGGCGCGGCAGAGTCGGCACCCCCGTAGAATCTATTAACCACACCAGCAAGCCAACGCCGACGATCAAATACATCAGCGTCAGTTTTGGGATGGCGAAGATGCGCGTGGTCATACCGGCATCCATCGCTAATGGAATGACGACGACGAGCAGTGACGGCAAGACAAGCCGAAGCAAGCGTGTTAGAGGCGGCATAAAAATAACTTCCGTGTTTCGGCAACACCTGACAGGTCTGGTTGTGAGTCGGCAAACGTTAAATTCGGCAAGACCTGTCAGGTGTTGCGTGAGGATTCACCCTCCCGAAGGTTTTAGAACCTTCGGGAGGGTGGTCTAGCATCCGAACTAAAGAAAAGAGTCGCACGTCGGCGACTCTCTTCATTACACTCTAACTTTTTCTCTCTAACGGATGCACGGTCAGTTCGCCTTTGCCTTTCGCTGCCACTTGCCGCGCTTGCCCAATAGAAAATTTTGAGTCTAAGGCTTTGCAGGTATCGTCAGAGGCTAACACTTCGGCGCGCGTGGCGTTGCCTTCAATTCGTTTCGCCGTGTTCACCGTGTCGCCGATCACGTCGTAGAATTTTGCTTCATCACTTCCGAGCAAGCCTTCGACGAGGGGTCCGGTATGCAAACCGATGCCCGCGCCCAGATCGCTATTGGCAAGCAAATTTTTCACCGAGTCACGCAAATTCAATGCGGCGATAGTCGCCTGACCAGCGTGGGCAAAAACTGCCATTGCTTCGTCGGCGGAAAATTTGAATTTTATTGCGCCGTGTTGCTTGAAGATCATCTCACTGGCATGGTAATAACGATTGAGCATCCCGACGACCTCTTCCGGGGAACGCGATTCGCTCCAGGCGGTGAAACCGCGAATGTCCATAAACAACACCGTGCGCTCACGCCGCGCCAAACTCAACACGTTCGAGTCGGCTAGAACTTTCTCCAACAAATCTTTGCCGAAGAACCATTCGGAATATGTTTTGAGCTGCGCCGAGAGTTTACGCAGTTCGTCGGTGCGAATGGTGATGATGCGATCGGCGCGACCCACGACCGATAACAAGGCGACAAACAGCAAGCCCATGCTTAAGGCGGCAATGACCAAGCCAGTGACTCGCGCCGTGATGATCGAGGTATTAAGAGTCGGAACTTCTTGCAAAGTGGTCAGCACACCAATGGTCTCGCCTTCCATCTTGCCGCCGGGGTGAAGCGGGACGTAGGTTGCCACAACGGAGACGCTGGAACTGGGACCGTAAGCCGTTGCGGCTGCGGGGTTAGGTTCACGAATCACCACAGCCGCTTTGCCGTTCAGCGCTTGTTCAAATGCAGATCGATCCTCCGCCTTAACGCCGACGAGTTCTGAGATGGAACTTTGCGATGCCACGCCATCACTGCCATAGATCACCACACTATGCAGAGGCAATCCGGTCATACGCAAACTCAGCAAGCGCTTCGAGCCGGAGCGGCTGTTAAGTTGGCGCACATGTTCCGCCGTAGAAACATCTGCCATGTCGCTGGTTAAACTGCTGCCCAAGTTTTGAGCGATGTTGGTCGAGCTGGTTTGAATCTCGGAGACCAGGGTGTTGTAGGCAAATTGGGTGAAGAGGGCAGAGGCGGCAAGCGCAAGCAGCGCGGTGAGGATCAAGGAGATGGCGAGGTAGTAACGGGCTAATCGGAATTGTCGAATCTGTACGCCGTCTACGCGATTGCGCGAGACAAGCCAGATACGCCACAAACGGAACGCGGCGAACAACCACAGCAGAAGTGAGATCCAAAAGATCGCCGTGCGATGCCAGGGGGCGACGAAACTTGTTTCAATTAAATCTAAAAGTTGAGGGGCAAAGGCGGCGACCCCGGAGTAGATCAGCACACCGCCCACAGCGCAATAGATCACCGCGCGCACCGAGATCCAACGCGGCAATCCATTCGCTCCATCCAACCCGGCAATAGCAAATAACACGCCGCCGCCAAACAGAGTCAACCAAGCCGACCACGACACAGCCGGATGAGCATGATCAATAAGCGCGTTGGGCGTGGCGAGACCGTGCGAGAAAAATACGCCGCCGATTACGGCGAATGCCGCCGCCGCTAAAATGTGGCGCGGGCGCGCCTCTGCCCCGAGCGATGAGACTAGCAAAAGTGAAATGACCGCCGCCGAAAAGGTGGTAAAGGTGACGATATAAAAATGAAAGAGCGGCACGCTTACGGTGAGATCGAATTGCGGTTGTAATTTAAAAAAGATAAGACCGTAAGCGGGGATGAAGAGTGCGAAGAGGATGAGAAGTTTTTTTGCCATATTGGGATGCTTTCGTTTCTAAATGAAAATTTCTGTAAACCGCTAAGCACAGAAAGTATAAACAAGAATATGCTCAGGACTACCAAATCATGCGTTAAATTTTTGATAACTACTCACCGCAAGAGGACGGAGGGAGATTCACTCTAATCCGCAGTCAACTTTTTTCTCGCCCCAAACATTTCTCCGCCTATTGGCAAGGGTTATCATAACAGCACTTTTCCTGATCACTCCATTCAAAACCGATCTATAATGATCCGCATGAACACACCACGCCTCAACCGCCTCCTCTTCAGTCTTTATACTTTGATCAGCGTCGGAGTCTTCATCGGCGCGCTCGTGTCGCCGCCGGTGCGCGCGGTTGCCCCTGCCCCCTTGCGCGATTGGGTGGGCGCGCAAGCCACTAACATCGGCAACCTCTTCGGCGCAATCCGCATCCCCAATTTTTTTGCCGGGACTGTCGCTATCGAAGTCTCTTCATCTAACACTAAAGAAGATTGGATGAACGCCGCCGCCGCCAAATTCAATCAAGCGCAAGTCACCACTTCAAGCGGCAGCATCATCAACGTCACCGTTAAACACGTTACCTCCGGCGGATCACAACAAGCAATTTTGGATGGAAAGAGTCAGCCGACTGTGTGGAGTCCGGGTGATGGCAGCTGGGTTGATTCGGCAAACGTCGCCTGGAAAGATCGCACCGGGCGACCCTTGATCTCGCAACCGTGCGCCCCCACCGTCTACGCCCCCATCGGCTTTACGATGTGGAAGCCCATGGCAGAAGCCTTGGGCTGGCCCGATAAGCCGATCAGTTGGAACGACATTGCCGCACTTTCGGCAAACCCCAAAGGTTGGGCAAGCGTCGGTCATCCCGAATGGGGACAATTTAAATTTGGACACACACATCCCACCTACTCCAATGTGGGTCTGTTGATGATGACCGCGCTCGCCTATTCGATTGAAGGCAAGACCAGCGGTCTCACCGCGCAACAAGTTTATTCCGATAAAAATATCGCCGCCTTCACCAGCGTTGAACTTAACACCTATCACTACGGTTTGCAAAACCGCACCCTGATGCAAATTTTGGCGCAGCGCGGACCCGATTATTTGCACGCCGTCACCAGCAGCGAAGCCGAAGCCCTCAAGACCAACGCCGAGTATGCCAAGACGATGCGCTTCCCTCTGGTATTCATCTTCCCCTCTAAAGGAACGTATTGGAGTGAGCAACCCTACTGCATCCTTGATGCAACTTGGGTCAGCGACGAGCAAAGGCAAGCCGCCGAAACATTCCGCGACTTCATCCTTGCCCCCGAACAACAAGAACTGGCAGTCACTAATTATTTGCGCCCGGTCAGTCCCAACATCGCACTGCGCGATCCACTCACGCTAGAGAAAGGCACCGACCCGCGCGTGACTCGCGATACGGTGCCGGCGTTAGAGAGCCCGCCCGCCGCAGTCTCCGAAGCCGTTAAAGATGTTTTCCTCAAAACAAAAAAGAAGGCAACGATCATGATGGTGATTGACACCTCGGGCAGCATGGCCGGCGACAAGATCAATGCGGCGATCAAAGGCTCGGTCTCTTTTGTGCAGCGTTTACATCCCGATGATCGCATCTACGCCATTGGGTTTAGCCAAGATCGAATTTATAACATCGGCAGCAGTGGGCGCGCCGGAGACATCGGCGAAAAATTGGTGACATCGTTGAACGGCGTTTACACCAGCGGCAACACGCCGCTCTACGACGCGGTGTGCAAAGCCACGAGCGATCTCACCAAAATTCAAAAAGACGACGAAGCCAAAGGCGAGAAGCGGCTCTACGGCATCGTCTTACTGTCCGATGGTGAAGACACCGCCAGCAAGAATTCCCAGAATCAAATGTTCAACTGTTTGCCCAGCGGCGAGAGCGTGACCGGAGTCAAAGTGTTCACCATCGCTTACGGCAAAGAAGCCGATAAAGAGTTAATGACGCGCATCGCCGGTCGCACCAACGGCAAATCGTTCACGGGCGACCCGGAAAATATCGAGACAATCTATAACGCCATTTCAGCCGAACAATAAAATGAAATCCATCTACCTCACCGCCCTCACCCATCCTCTCCACACCGCCACACTCGCTCTGGCGGTTGCCGCCGGGCTGTGCGCCGCGTGGTGGCTGTTCCCCATCGGCATCGTGCTGTGGCTGATCATGGTGATCAACATCGTGCGCGATCCCTCGACAAAAACTCAGCAAGCGATGGACTCGCGCGCGCCGCTTGCCTCGAACTTGCAGCCATTGTTTGATCGCGTGGAACGGGTGCAATTAAAAATTTTGCACGCCAGCGACGACGCCGACCGCGCCATGAAAAAGGTGCTGCAGCCGATTCAAGTGGAAGCCGACGCCCTCACCGACCGCGCCTACAAACTGTGCCGCCGCATGACCTCACTCGAAAATTTTCGCTTGGTCTCGCAAACGTCGTCTAACGCCAGCGCCGACATCAACTTGATCAACGAAAAAATTAATCGCGCCACCGATCCCATCGTCAAACGCGAACTGGAAGAAACGCGCAAATCAATGGAAACGCGATCCAAAAAGATGGACGACGTCTCGAACCAAATTTTGCGGGTCGAAGCGCAACTCTTAAGTTTGGCGAATGCCATGGATACTTCGCTGACAGAGATCATGCGCCTGCAAGCCGCCGACCCCGCCGAAGCCGAAGCCGCCGTGCCGGACATCGTGCAAACGTTGAGGCAACAAATGGAACAGTTGAGAAAATTCGAGAAGGAGATCAGCAAGAGACACTAAATGAACTTGCCTTTTCCCACGCACTTATTTTTGCTATTCATCTCTCCCGTCATCACTGTTGCCCTAGCGATTTATGCTTGGCGGCGCCGTGCAACACACGGCGCAGTATCGCTCGTTTTGCTGACTCTGGCGCTCACCGAGTGGTCGTTAGGGTATGCGCTGGAGATCGCCGGCGCTGATCTGCCGACCAAAATATTTTGGGGCAAAATTCAATATGTCGGCATCGTCGCTGTGCCCTATCTGTGGCTGATCTTTACCTGCCAGTATTCCAATCATGACAAATGGTTGACGCGCCACAACATGGCATTGTTGTCAATCGTGCCGCTCATCACCCTCGCCCTCGCCCTAACCACCGATAGTCACGGTTTGATTTGGAAGGAAACTCACATCAATAGAAGCGGCGACATTTCGACACTAGGGGTCCTATATGGATTCTGGTTCTGGATACACTCGGCGTATTCTTACATTCTCTTGCTGGTCGGCACAATACTCATCATTCGATCCATAGCCAGTGTGCATGGATTGTATCGAGGGCAATCCATCGCACTGATTATCGCTGTGCTTGCGCCTTGGGCAGGAAACATCCTGTATCTTTTGGGTCTAAGCCCTATTCCAGGATTAGACCTGACCCCTTTCGGTTTTACCGTGACAGTAGCGGCGCTCATCTGGGGCGTCTTTAGATACCAGTTGATTGACCTTGCGCCCATCGCGCGTGATGTCGTCATAGAGAGCATGAGCGACAGCATCCTTGTCCTCGACGCGCAAGGGCGCATTACAGATATCAACCCCGCCGCACAGCGTCTGCTTAGACTTTCAGCCGTAGAAACAGTTGGCAAGACGGCAATGGAAGTGCTGGCGCCCTGGTCGCATCTGGTGGAACGTTTTCGCAATACGCAGGAAGCGTTGGAAGAAATCACTGTCAATGAAGGGCCCGATCAACGTTGGTACGAACTACATCTCTCGACGCTGAAAGACCGCCCCGGAAATTTCGTGGGACGAATTATTACGTTGCGCGACATCACCGAACACAAACGGGCAGAGGAGCAATTGCGCCAACTCTCGCACGCCGTTGAAGCCAGCCCGGTCTCTATTCTCATTACGGACATCCACGGCACTATTCAATATGTGAATCCAAAATTTACCGAGGTCACAGGCTATACCGCACAAGAGTCTTTAGGAAGTAACCCAAAACTTCTCAAATCAGGCAAAACTCCGCCTGAGGTCTACAACCATCTTTGGGAAACGCTCAGTGCCAAGCACGAATGGCATGGTGAGTTCTGTAACCGCAAAAAAAACGGCGAACTTTACTGGGAGTTCGCCTCCATCTCACCGATCATGGATCCGTCCGGAAATGTCACCCACTATGTGGCAGTTAAAGAAGATCTCACCGAGCGCAAAAAAAACGAGGCGGAACTTGATCTCACTTTGCAGCAAGAACTTGTGCTTGGCGCACTTCTCCATCTTGGATTAGAAAACGCACCTCTTGATGAATTATTACCTAAGATCTTGCGCGAAATTCTATCCATCCCTTGGATGTCATTGGCTCCCAAAGGCGGCATCTTTCTGGTCGAAGATCAACCGGGTATGCTGGTGCTGAAAGCTCACCAAGAGATGCCGCCCTCGTTGCAGGCGGTGTGCGCCCGCGTCGCCTTTGGGCACTGTCTGTGCGGGCGCGCCGCCGCCAGCCGCCAAATTCAATTCACCGATTGCGTAGATGAGCGTCATGACAATCATTATGACGGTATGACCGATCACGGGCATTACAACATCCCTATCCTGCGAGGCGAGAAAGTGCTGGGAGTGATTGTGCTTTACCTGCCGGTTGGACATCAAAGCGCAAAGAGCGCGATGCCCTTTTTGCGCGCTGTCGCCGACTCGGTCGCCGGGATTATCGAGCGCAAGCGCGCCGAAAAAACCTTGCACAACCAGAATGAGTATCTCTCATCCTTACACGAAATCTCCCTTGACCTGCTTAGCCGACAAGACACGCATTTGTTGTTGCAAACTATTAGCGCGCACGCCGCCTCACTGGTGAATGCCACCCATGGCTACGTCTTTTTGGCTGAAGGAGACTCCCTCGTGTTGAGCGCAACAACTGAGGGGTTTACTCATAACTTGGGCGCGCGGGAAGCACAACCCGGCTTAGGAGTGCTGGGGCGCGTTTGGGAAAGCCGTCAAACTATAACAATAGAGGATTACGAAACGTGGGGGCTGCGCGATCCACACTACGCCGCGCAAGGATTACGCGCCATCGCCGGAACGCCGATCTTTGCCGGGGATACAATCATAGGCGTGCTGGAGGTCGCGCGAACCGATCGCGATAATCGCATCTTCACTCCGGAAGAAGTAGGGACACTTATCCATTTTGCCCAGCTCGCTTCTTTGGTGTTAGACAACGCAAATTTGTATGCCGAGGCGCAACATGAAATTCAAGCGCGCAACCGTATCGAAGACCTGCTGGTGCAAAGCGAAGCGCGCTTCCGCCAGATTGTGGAGAACGCCAGCGACATTATTTACCGCACCGACATCGAAGGCCGGTTCACCTACGTCAATCCCCCAACGTTGCACGTCATGGGGTTTACCAGCTACAATGAGGTGATTGGCAAACACTATCTCGAAATTGCTTCACCGGAATCGCGTCATAAATTAAAACGATTCTACGAGCGGCAATTTTTATCTCAAGAAACAAACACCTATTACGAATTTAGCGCCCTCACTACGGACGGGCATGAAGTGTGGCTGGGACAAAATGTGCAAATTATCAAAGAAGATGATCGGGTCATCGGTTTCCAAGCAGTCGCGCGCGACATCACCGAACTCAAGCGAGCACAGAATGCCCTCGCCCTTGCCCGCGACCAAGCATTAGAAGCGAGCCGTTTCAAGAGTCAATTACTGACGAAGGTGAGCCACGAACTCCGCACACCCTTAACTGCCGTACTCGGCTACAGCGAATTATTAGAGGATCACAGTTACGGCGATCTCAATGAAGAGCAGCAGAAAGTGCTTGATGCGATTATGCGTAGCACGCGCGATCTGACCGATCTCGTGGGCGAATTGCTCGACGAAGCGCAGCTAGCCGCTCGCGCTGTTAAATTACGGGAGACCCCCTTTTCGCCGCGCGAGATAGCGCGAGATGTTGAATCAAAAATGGCAATCTTGGCGCAAAAAAAAGGGATCGCTTTCAATGTTTCCATCACGCCGGATGTGCCAGCCACCTTGTTCAGCGATGAGAGACGGCTACGACAAATGCTGATTAACTTGATCGGCAACGCTATTAAATTCACCCAGCAGGGATCGGTGCAAATGCGCCTCTACTGCCCCGACAAAGATCATTGGGCGATGGAAGTCGCCGATACGGGCAACGGCATCCCTCCCGAAGCACACGGTTATATTTTCGAAGCGTTTCGCCAAGTGCAAGGCACGGTGGCGCGCGGAGCGCGCGGCACCGGTTTGGGATTATCCATTGTGAAGCAGTTGACCGAATTGATGGGCGGGGAAATTTCTTTAGACAGTGAAGTGGGCAAAGGAAGCGTCTTTACGATTACCCTGCCCCTTGACGTATCCTAACCCGCGCTTTTTAAAAGAGGAAATGACAAATGACAAAACCACTGGCATTGATTGTAGAAGACGACCCCAGACTGAGCGATATTTTTTCGGTGGCGCTGCGGTCTATTGACTTTGAGACTGAAATTGCGGCGGATGGTAAAGTTGCCATCTCAAGATTAACTGAAATAGTTCCCACGATTGTTTTGCTAGATTTGAATCTCCCCGGCGCATCCGGTCACGAAGTGCTAAAAAGTATTCGTGCCGATGAACGCTTATCGAAAACGAGAGTGATACTCACCACTGCCGACGCCGCTTTCGCCGATATGATTCACGACGAAGCCGACTTCGTTTTCCTCAAGCCGATCAGCCCCAGTCAATTACGCGAGCTGGCTTCGCGCTTGCGCGAAGCGTCTTAAATTGGGCTTACGCACATTGAATTAGGTCGAGATTTGTAGCCGAAAATTTGGTTCTTGAAATTCCCTGAAATCAGAATATACTATTGCCAAGCGACTCATAAGTCCTAGTGTCACTGGCTCCATATTCGGGAGTCCCACTCCGCCAGTTAGTGCGGTGGTTATCGGTGCCTAGGGAGAGCCGCTTTTGTTTTAACTCAAATCGTCAAAGTGGGAAACTTTGCTACGTATCAAACGATAAAACTCGTCATTGTTTCTGCCATAATGTTGTAGAAACGCCCACGCCACAAAATCGGGAGCGGCAAGTTCTTTAACCACGCGCGAATCCACTTGAGAGACACGCACGATATTTTGTGGAATCACTGCAATCGCTTCACGAATTTCACCCTCTAATTCGTTCTGCTGCTCGCGGCGCGTATAGCGTTTGTCAACATACAAATCGCTACGCGGACTTTGCTTTACCGCCTGCCACACACATCGCGCCATCACTCGCCGATACAATGCTTCGTGGTCGTCAATATCAGCGCGCTTGCCACGCCACATTGCGGCGGTGATCGTTACAGACGGATCAACAGCCAACACCTGTAAAAACTTCTTCACCACATCGGGAGTTGTTACCGTTGCCTTAATTTCAGATTTCGCTTTGAGATGAGGAATTCTCTTTAGGCGGCGTATGGCTAACTGCATCTCGCGCCGACGTGTTGTCGTCACAGAAGCGACGATCAACAAATAATCATCTGTAACTTCATCCCACAACCATGATTCATCAATGAAAACGTCTGCCATCGCAATCCTTTGGTTCCCTGATTTCCCTTATTTCCTTTTAGATTCATTCCACAACGCATCCATCTCCTCCAACGTCATCGCCTTCAACTCCCTACCTTGCTCTTTCGCTTTCATCTCAATGTAACCAAAACGTTTGGCAAATTTTTCGCACGTCTCGCGCAAAGCCGACTCGGCATCCACTTTGTGCCAACGGGCAAAGTTGACCAAGACAAACAATAAATCTCCGATCTCTTCCGCCTGCTCCTCAACACTCTCCGATTTTTGAATCTCAATAATCTCTTCGCGCACTTTATCGAGCACGCCGCTTAAATCTTTCCAATCAAAGCCCACGCGCGCCGCGCGATCTTGATACGTTTGCGAGAGAGCCAGCGCGGGCAAGATGAGTGGAACTCCCGACAGCAAACCGTTTTTCTTTTTCTCCGGTTTATTGTCGCGCTCTGCCGCTTTTAACTTCTCCCAATTCTTGATCACCGCCTCGGCATCTTTCAACTTTAAATCGCCAAACACATGCGGATGCCGCCGAATCAATTTCTCGTTGATGTCGCCGATGACGTCCTTCATGCGGAACTCGCCATCGTCAACGGCGATTTGCGTTTGCAAAACAACTTGTAATAAAAGATCGCCTAACTCTTCGCGCAGCATGTCGGGATCATCGGCGGCAATCGCCGCGAGAGCTTCGTAAGTTTCCTCAAGCAAGTTGGTGCGAAG
>JACRLA010000406.1 GCA_016215145.1 Chloroflexota bacterium | reverse complement strand
GCGGGCGGCGCTGGAAACTGATTTAAAAAAGTTTGCCGCGCTTGCCGTGGACGCCGACGACTTGCGAAGCGCGTTAGATAAATTGCGATTCGAATCGCGTGTGGCAACCGAAGAGCTAGGCGCGGCGCGTCAACGTTTGAGCGCGTTAGAGACTCTGACCAAACGTCGCGCTGAAAAAAATGTGACGCGCGATAAGTTGGCGAAAGAGCAAGGGATGTTTGAAGAATTGCGTGAGGCGTTTGGCAAACGTGGCGTGCCGGCGATGATCATTGAGGCGGCTGTGCCGGAAATTGAAAACAAAGCGAATGAACTTTTGCAGCGCATGACCGCCGGACGCATGAATGTGCGCTTTGAGACTCAACGCGAGACGCAAGCGGGCGATGTGCGCGAGACGCTCGACATCAAAATTTCGGACGAGCTCGGCACGCGCCCTTACGAAAATTATTCGGGCGGCGAACAGTTTAGAGTCAACTTCGCCATTCGCATCGCGCTCTCACAATTACTCGCCCGTCGCGCCGGCGCGCAATTACAAACGTTGATCGTGGATGAAGGCTTTGGTTCGCAAGACGCGCAAGGACGCGAGAAGTTAGTGGCGGCGATCAACTCCATCGCCGACGACTTCCGTCTCATCCTTGTCATCACGCACATTGACGAATTGAAAGACGCTTTCCCGGCGCAGATCACGGTGACGAAGACGGGTGAAGGGTCGGTGGTGGAGGTGGGGTGAATTCGCCTTTACCAAAATATATAGCAAAGGAAAACATCATGTTTCTAAATCACAAAAAAATTGCGGTCTTAGTTTCCGGTGTGCTACTTATTGCCTTATTGGCATGCAACTTTACAAATATCAGCTCACCCCAACAAGAAGCGACACCACAAGCAACGAATGCAAAGTTTGAAGCAAGGACTGTTAAACTTTTAGACGCTGATACTAAACAGATTTATGTGGGTAGCAATATTAGCGTTATGGTACCCGCTTGGAAAATTGACAGTTCAACGGATCATTCTATTTTTCTTGAATCACCAGATAAAGAGACATCATTCAGCATGATCTTAGAAAAGTTTGATGCTCCAATTACATTTGAGCAATATTCAAGTAGGACAATCGGCGGATTTTTACAAAAATATCCCGCGCTAAAGGTCATAGACAATCAAAAATATAAAGCTGCGACGGGTGATGGCATTCTGCTTGATGGGCAACGTATTCAATACACTGGACCCAATGGGTTATCAGGCGCTTTGCACGTAGGATCGCAAGAGAATTTCGGTTTCCGGATCGATCTAATTCGTTCCGCAAAAAGCACGGAATCGCTAAAAGATTTAATGCGTTACATGGATCTAGCCGTACAAACATTTTTCTTACCTGCACCAAACTCGAAAAGTGTTTACGCGCCTTACGACACTATTTATTCACAGTTCGATTTTCAACTTGCTTATCCAAATGACTCGACTAACAAATTCTTTGGGCGTATTACAGGTGATTTTACTCAACCTCCTGAAGCATACAATGGGATGATCCAATTAGGTGCTTCGCCTAATTGGCAAAGTATTCACACTGATTTTGGATGGTTCAGTCCGGACGATAGTAGTGCTACAGGATTAGCTAAAATTCATCTTTCGCTTTTACAAAATTACAAAGACATCAAAATCATCACTCAAGGGGACTTAATTATGCAAGGAGCAACAGGACGTTACGTAATTTATATAAGCCCAAACGGCGAGGGGATAAATGGAATTTGGCAATGCACCGATAGTAGGCGCGGATATTTTCTTGATGTTCAAAATAACCCAAAAGCGAATAACAAGGAAACCTTGTTTCTCTTCCAGCGTTATTTGATTGGGTTTGCGTGTTCAAAAAAATAATGAAAGATAAGTAAAGCAAGTAAGAAACAGAGACGAAGCCCAAGTGCCCACCTACCTCCTCACCTGGAATCCCAACCAATGGCAATGGGTTGATCTTGCCGAGTGTGTTGGCAAAGTGAAAGCGCAAGGGCATCTTGATGATCGTTGGGGCGTGGGGCGGAATAAAAAGATCGTCAAAGGGGATCGATTGTTCTTGATACGATTAGGGAAAGAGCCACGCGGGATATGCGCGTCGGGGTGGGCGACGAGTGCGGTGTTTGAGAGTCAGCATTGGAATGAAAACAAAGCGGCATTGTTTGTCGAACTACGTTGGGATGTATTGCTCGATGCTGATCATGAAACTATTTTGCCGCGTGAGATTTTGAATCACGGCGTGTTAGCACAAATGAAATGGGACTCGCGCATTTCTGGAGTCCGCATCCGCGATGAGGTGGCGAAAGGGTTAGAGAAGATGTGGCAGGGATTTGCTGGAAACAAAAAGACCTGATTGTTTTTTCTCAATCAGGTCTTTCGTTTTTAAAGCCTATCGCGCGCTTCGGGTTCTACATTCGCCACTTTCTTCATCGCGCGCAAAAACTTTTTCTTGCTGCCACGCTTCGTAACTATCGGCGGATGCAAATCAAGCGTGATGCCTTCGCGGCTTATATTGCGCCACAAAGGCTTACGCTGAACGCCAAGATGTTCCCACCGCACGCGTGGATAAACACGCAGGTTGAAGATCACATCAAACTCAAGCGAAACGTCCGCGCCAATCTCCCAAACTTTCCACTTGAAATCGGAATCAATTTTATCGGCGATGACCAACATATCAATGTCCGAATCGGATCGAAAATCGCCGCGTGCTACGGAGCCGAAAAGAATCGTTGAACGAATGCGCTCGCTGTATTGAAGACGCAATCGTTCCAGTAACTTTTGGATCGCGGCACGTTGTTTATCGGTGACCGCCTTAGGCAATTCAGTTTTCATTTTTTCTTTTTCAACTCTTCCAAAAGTTTTTCAACCCGCGCTACAAAACGTTCTGCGCCATCTATCGCTTTGCGCGCATCCTCTTGTGATGGAAATTCTGCACGCTCGTAATCGCTTTCATTGCGTGCCTCAAACGCTGTGCCATAAATTTGGCTATATTCAACTTCAATCAAACCGGTCTTCACATACTTTTGACGAAAGAGTGATAACACACCCGAATGCTTATTGCGTTCTAGACCTTGCAGTTCCAATACCGCATTGGCAGAATAAAAGATCGCGTAATAAGAACGATTGATCGCGCCAACCCAATCACCATCGTCTAATGCCAAATGACCTGTGCGTAAAGCGCGATGCGCATACTCTGTATATTCGGGCGCATCTCTCAAATCATCTTTTTCTTCTTCCACGATCAGAAGTATACAACGGTTTATAATTCATCAGGAGAAATCGCTTATGTTCGAAACACTTTTACAAAACTGGGACGGCGAAGAAGTGATCATTCGCCACGACAAGATTACGGGCGCGTGGATATTCATCGCTATCCACTCCACCAAACGGGGACCCGCTGGTGGTGGCACACGATTCAAAATGTATGTGACACCCGATGATGCACTTGAAGATGCGCTACGTCTCTCGGCGAGCATGACTTTTAAATTTGCTATCCCCGCTATGAGTTTTGGCGGCGGCAAAGCGGTCATCGCCATCCCGCAAAATTTTGATGCAAACCTGCGCCCCGATTTGTTGCGCCGCTATGGTGCGCTCGTCAAACAACTCAACGGACTCTATTACACCGGACCCGATGTCGGCACGTCGGCGGAAGACATGGATGTGATCGCCGAGACGGGTTCACCGTTTGTCTTCGGGCGCACAGCGGCACACGGCGGCGCGGGATCGTCGGGACCCATCACCGGCATCGGAGTCTTCGCCGGGATTCAAATTGTATGCGAGCATCTTTATGGCAGTGCGTCACTCAAAGGCAAGCGCGTGTTGGTGCAGGGCGCGGGCGCAGTCGGCACAAAGTTGATCGAACTGTTGCTCAACGATGGCGCGGAAGTGATGTTCAACGACGTGAGCGAGTCAGCGATAAAACATTTCCGCGATGAACTCGGTCTCAGAAGTGATGTTCAACGACGTAAATGGATCGGCGATAAAACATTTCCGCGATGAACTCGGTCTCAAGGTCGTTCCGAATGATTCATTGTATTCAACCGAGTGTGACATCTTCTCGCCGAATGCGTTGGGCGGGATTTTGAATCGTGAGACGATCCCGCAACTTAAATGTCGCGCCGTCGCTGGCGGCGCAAACAATCAACTGGCTTCACCCGACGATGCCGCGCGGCTGAGGTCTCGCCGAATCCTCTACGCGCCCGATTACGTGATCAATGTCGGCGGGGCGATGGGCATCACCGGGCAAGAGTCATTGGGCTGGTCAAAAGATGAAGCGGAGAAACGAGTCATCCACAGCGTGCAAACCGCGTTGCGAAAAATTTTTGAGATCGCGTCAACGCAAAACATCACAACCGAAGAAGCCGCGCGCAAAGTGGCAGATGAACATTTAGGAATCTAAACAGGACTTACGCACTTTAATCACGAATGGCACGAATATACGAATTTAACGAATAGAGCAGCAAAAAATATTCGTGGTATTCGCTCATTCGAGTCATTCGTGATGGAAGCATCTTGTTTTGCCTAAGTCCGGTCTAAAAAGGAGTCTCTCATGCAACTTGAACTGATCACCCGTCAGCCTGCATCGAATCCGCGACCCACGCCGTTGCTCTTTGTGCATGGCGCGTGGCACGGCGCGTGGTGTTGGGCTGAATACTTTCTGCCCTACTTCGCTCAACACGGTTATGTCTCGCACGCTTTAAGTTTGCGCGGACACGGCACGAGCGAAGGCAACACGCGCTGGAATTTGATCAGCGATTACGTTGAAGATGTGAAGCAGGTGGCGCAGGGGTTGGCGGCGTCACCGGTGATCATCGGTCATTCGATGGGCGGCTTCACCGCGCAAAAATATCTGGAAACGAATCCCGCTCCCGCCGCCGTGTTGCTCGCTTCCATTCCATCGTTTGGAATGCTACCGCTCGATCTGCGATTCATGATCAAGACTCCGCTGCCGCTCTTGAAAGCGCTGATCACATTCAAAGGCTATCACCTCATCGGCACGTTGAAGTTAACGCATCACAGTTTTATCTCCGCCAATATGCCAATGGAAAAAGTGAAAGCGTATTTTGCGCGGATGCAAGATGAGTCGTGGGGCATCGTCGTCAGCGCAAGTTT
>JACRLA010000158.1 GCA_016215145.1 Chloroflexota bacterium | reverse complement strand
CATGCAGCTAGGGTTGCGCCGTCAACGCTCCGAGTGGCAGGCGGTTCAGGGGCAGCCTCTCTCTGCTGCGGATGAAGCGTTGAACAGCGTGATCGCTTCTCTGCCGTATACGCTCACGAATGCACAGACTCGATCTTTTGACGAGATTCGATCTGACCTGAGTCGCTCTGTTCCGATGAATCGACTCTTGCAAGGTGACGTGGGATCGGGCAAGACGGTGGTGGCGGCGTTGGCGATGGCGGTTGCCGCAGGCGCAAACGCTCAAGCGGCGTTGATGGCTCCCACGGCGATACTCGCCGATCAGCATCATCGCAACATTTCCAAATTGTTGAGTCATCTCAATGTTGCGTTACTTCTCGGATCGACTCCGCCCGCCGAGAAGCAGGCGATCTACGATGGCTTGCGCGATGGTTCGATCCACGTTGTCATCGGCACGCACGCCCTGATACAAGAGAAAGTTGAATTTAAAAATCTCGGTTTTGTGGTGGTGGATGAACAGCACCGATTCGGAGTTGCCCAACGCGCCGCGCTGCGCGGCAAAGGCGGCAACCCGCATCTGCTGGTGATGACCGCCACGCCGATCCCGCGCACGCTGGCGCTCACCGTTTACGGCGATCTCGACGTTTCAATTTTGGATGAGATGCCGCCCGGACGTTTGCCGATTGATACGCGAGTCATTTACATCAACGAGCGTGAACGGGCTTACGCTTTCATTCGCAAACAGATTGTTGAGGGACGACAAGCGTTTATTATTTGTCCTCTTGTCGAAGAGTCGGATCGCATTGAAGCGAAAGCGGCTGTGGATGAACACGCGCGTTTGCAGAAACACGTCTTCCCCGATCTCAAGTTGGGTTTGCTGCATGGCAGAATGAAAGCCGATGAAAAAGATGAAGTGATGGAGTCGTTCCGCAACGGTGAGACTCACATTTTGGTCTCGACCTCTGTCGTCGAAGTCGGCGTGGATATTCCAAACGCCAGTGTGACATTGATTGAGGGCGCGAGTCGATTCGGTCTGGCGCAGCTGCATCAGTTTCGCGGACGGGTGGGGCGAGGCGCACATCAATCTTACAGTTTGTTGATCTCCGAAGCCGACCCGAAGACGCCCGACGTGCGTTTGAAGGCGATGGAGGATACCCAGGACGGCTTTGTGTTGGCGGAAAAAGATTTAGAGATTCGTGGTCCCGGAGAATTTTTGGGGACGCGGCAAGCGGGCTTCGGTGAGTTACGCATGGCGAAGTTGACCGACGTGCCGTTGATCGCTCTCGCTCGCAGAGAATCAGATGCCGTGTTCGCCGACGACCCGAATTTGCAAAAACCCGAACACAAACTCTTGAGTGAACGACTGGCAGAATTTTGGAAAAATTTTGAAGGAGCAGGAGACGTGAGTTAATGGCTATTACTGCTGTTTTTCCCGGAACATTCGATCCGATTCATTTCGGACACATAGATATTGCCCATCGCGGCGCGTTGATCTTCGACAAGTTGATCGTCGCCGTTTATGATCGCCCGCTCAAGTCGTTGTTGTTCTCACCCGAAGAACGGCTTGCTTTGACTCGTAATGCGCTCAATGGTCATTCCAATATCGAAGTCGTTGGTTATAGTGGGCTGACGGTAGACTTCTGTCGTAAGGTGAATGTCAAAGTAGTTTTGCGCGGCTTGCGCGTCTTTTCGGACTTTGAGCATGAGTTCCGTATGGCGTTGGCAAACAACCGCCTTGCGCCGGAAGTGGATGTGGTGGCATTGGTCACGCGCGAACAACACACGTTCTTAAGTTCAACTACCGTGCGCGAGATCGCTGCACTCGGCGGGGATGTCAGCTCGATGGTGCCGCCGATTGTCGAAGCCGCGCTCCAACGCCGCTTTAAAGAGTTGGGCGAAGGGCAGACGGTGGTGCCAATGACGGCATTGAGGGACTGACGATTTCGGAATGCGGATTGTAGATTGCCGAATGGCGCGTGAATTGAGTTGAATGTAAAATCATCGGCTGTATGTTCCGAAATCAAAAATCCGAAATCCGCAATCAGTAGAGGGTTGTTATGGATATTCTTCACCTCGTAGATCGTTTAGAAGAACTCGTCAACAGTGCGCGGCAGGTGCCGTTGACGAACAACATCATGATCGATCAGGATCGCCTGATTGACTTGATCGATCAGATGCGCGTCTCGATCCCGGAAGAAGTGAAGAAATCGCAGAAGACTCTCAACGAGCGCGACAAGATTCTGGCGCAGGCGAAAGAAGAAGCGGAACGCACGTTGATGGTCGCCCGTGAAGAGCGCGATAAGATGATGTTGCGCGAGAGCATTGCCATTGCCGCGCAGAACAAAGCCGACCAGATCATCGCCAACGCCAAACAAGAAGCCGAAGGCGTGAAAGGCGACGCCGATAATTATGTGGTTGACGTCCTCTCGCAATTGGAAGAACAGCTGGATCGCACTTTGCAGCAGGCACGAAATGGAATTGAGGTGTTGAAGGCGAGAAGAGGGGGATAGGAAAAAAAGGAAATACAAGAAACAAGGGAAAGGCGCGATTAAAGTCACGTATATCGAGGTGATAGTATGGCAGTCCAACTGATCACAATTGAAATGCCTGAGGCAGTTTATCAAAGCGCAAAGCACGCCGCCGATATTTTGAAACGCCCCCTTGATGAGATCATTCGGGATACTCTTACGGCTACTTTTCCGATTCTGGATGATGTGCCAGCGGATATGACGGCAGAAGTAGCGGCGATGATTTATTTAAGTGATGAAGCTTTGCAAGGACTTGCGGCGAGTGTTATGCCACAAGCGCAACAAGATTTATTGCATGAACGACTCGACGACCAAAGTCGTGGACAGTTAGGCGAAACAAAACAGCGTGAATTGACGACTTTGATGGCGTTATACGGTCGTCATGTCTTGCGCCGCGCGAAAGCAATGGAATTGTTAATCGCTCGCGGCAGACCTGTGCCTAAACTTGAGGCGGTTGCTTTGGGGATATGAGCCAGTCTTATATCTCACTTGCTTTACGCCAACGCGTCGCTGAAATTGCGCGTTATCGGTGTGGGTATTGTTTAACTTCGCAAATAACCATCGGCATCCCTCTTCATATCGAACATATTGTCCCTCTCGTCTCGGGTGGCGAAACAGTTTTTGAAAATTTATGGTTAGCATGTCCATCCTGTAACGGTTATAAAGGCATACGTACTCACGCAATTGATCCCGAAACGAATCAAGAAGTCCCCTTGTTCAATCCGCGCATACAAAAATGGAAAGAGCATTTTGCGTGGAGCAATGATGGCGTAGAAATTCTTGGGTTGACTCCTGTGGGGCGGGCAACCGTCCTTGCATTGAAGTTGAACAATGAATATATTGTTCCATCGCGACGAGTTTGGGTGGCGGTAAAGTTGCATCCTCCAACTGATTAATCCTCATGCTATAATCCCCGCGCTCTCAAAAAAATTTTCGCGGCGACACTCGTCGCGTGGCAGTAGGAAGGAAATTCCCCGTTGAAGATCGAAAAAGAAAATCTCGAAGAGACGTGTGAAGTTAAACTCACCGTTGAAGTGGACCCCGAACAAATTGAAGCGGCGAAACGAGTCGCCGCGCGCAAGATCGCCCAAAAACACAACGTCCCCGGTTTTCGTAAAGGCAAAGCGCCGTACGAGATCGTCCTACGCACGTTTGGCGAAGAAGCTATTCTCCAAGAATCTCTGGACGACTTGGGGCAAAAAGCTTACGAGCAGGCGTTAAAAGAATCGGAGATCGATCCGATTGCGCCGGGCGCGTTGATAGACATGAAGAACGACCCCATTACGTTTGTCTACAACGTGCCGCTTCGCCCCGAAATTGATCTCGGTGAATATCGCAGTGTGCGCCTCGGTTTCATCGAACCCGAGATTACCGATCAGGCGCTCGAAGACACGTTGGAACGATTGCGCGAAACGCAAATGATCCTCGAGCCGGTGGAACGCCCCGCACAACTCAGCGATGTCGTCACTGTGGATGTGAGCGGAGTCGCCAAACCCATCGCCATCGAGGGCGAAGTGGTTGCCGACTCTCAACCTGAAGCCTCCACCGAAGCCCAACCCGAATCTGCTGAAGAGAAGACCGATTCTGAATCCGAAGAAAAAACGGACGACGAATTTTTGATGGACGATAAAGGCGTGGACGTGTTGCTCGACGCTAAACTTAATTGGCCCGTGCCGGGTTTTGCCGAGAAACTCGTCGGCATCACAATTGACGAAGAGCGTCACGTTGAAATTCCATTTCCGGCTGATTACGAAAACGAATCATTGCGCGGACAGATCGGTCACTTCGATCTTAAATGCACGGCGATCAAAAGCCGCACCTTGCCCGATTGGGATGACGATCTTGCCAAATCGCTTGGCGATTACGAATCGCTTGCCGACATGCGGACGAAAGTCCGACAGGCTCTGGTGGATGTTGCCAACAAGCGACAACTGGACGAGTATTCCAAATCGGTGATTGATATTATGGTCGCCGGATCGAAGGTGAAGTTCCCGCCGGTGTTGTTGAGCAATGAAGTGCACGACATGATGCGCGATCTCGATATGCGTTTGCGCGAACAGCGAATGACGCTCGACGATTACATGCGAATGACCGACACCACGCACGACAAGATGCACGAAGAACTTGAACCACGCGCGCGTGAGCGGTTGCGCCGTTCATTGGTGTTGAGCCAGATCATCGAAGCCGAAAAAATTGAAGTGACCGACGAAGCGATTAATGATCGCATTGAAGTGATGTTGATCTCTCTCGGTGAGAGTCCGGATAAAAAGATCAAAGAGCTGATCAAGTCTGACAACATGCGCCGCTCGGTGCGTTACGATTTGTTGACGGAGAAAGCGGTGCAGCGCGCGGTGGCAATCGCCAAAGGGGAAGCCGCCTCCGCGCCAGAGACGGCATCACCTGAGTCGCTCCCTTCCGCCGCACCCGAGACTTCCGAAGTTTCATAAACTTCGGAAGTCTACTATCGCCTACGCAAACGGCTAGGCGTGTGTTTGCATATCTCTAATACAGGGACGGTATAACTAACCCAACCTGTTCTCGAAAGGATTGACTGATGTACCCTAAACTTCCCGAAAGCTTGATCCCGATGGTTATTGAAACCTCGGGGCGTGGTGAGCGTGCTTACGATATTTATTCGTTGTTGCTCAAAGAGCGCATTGTTTTTGTCGGCACGCCGATTAACGATCAGGTGGCGAATTTGATCGTGGCGCAATTGCTTTTCTTGAATCGTGAAGACCCGACTAAAGAAATTCAAATGTATATCAATTCGCCGGGCGGAGTCATTTACGCTGGTTTGGCGATCTACGATACGATGCAGCAAATGACCGCGCCGGTGTCAACGGTGGCGGTGGGTGTGACGGCTTCGTTTGGCACGGTGTTGTTGGCGGCTGGCACAAAGGGGTATCGCTATGCTTTGCCCAATGCGACGATCCACATGCACCAACCGTTGGGTGGGGCGCAGGGGCAAGCGACGGATATTGAGATTCAAGCCAAAGAAATTTTGCGTTTGAAAGAGAAGTTGAATCAAGTTTTCGTCAAGCACACCGGTAAATCAATTGACGATATTGAGCGCGACACTGAACGCGATCTGTATTTGGATGCAGAGGGCGCGATGAAGTATGGGTTGATCGATCAGATACTTATGCCGCCAGAGAAATCGGCAAACGGCAAAAAATAGACCGTGTTTGATTGTGTAGAGACGACCCGATGGGTCGTCTCTTTTTTAACACCCTAATTATGAGTGTTGATAGGTCGTCTCTTTTTTTAACGCCGTGTTTCGCCCATTCCTGTTATCATTTGCGTGCCAGACTTCGGAAGTCTCACAGACTTTGGGTAAGTGCTCAGCGTCATTGCGAGGAGCGTTCTTCGCGAAGCAATCTCATAACGCGACCGAGATTGCTTCGCAAAGTGCGCTCGCAATGACGGGTGGCTGAGTAGTTACGACTTCGGAAGTCTTTGGTCTATATGACCTTGTCACTCTCTTCGATTCGGAATCTGATCATTGATATGGATGGCGTGCTGTGGCACGGCAACGCGGCGCTGCCGGGTGTTGAATCGTTCTTTTCGTTTTTGCGCTCGCGCTCGATCCGTTTTGTTTTGGCGACTAACAATGCCATGAAGACGCCGTTGCAGTTTCAGACGAAGTTGAAGGGCATGGGGGTTGAGGTCAGCCTGGATGAGATTTTGACTTCGTCGCAGGCGGTGGCGATCTATTTACGCCAGCACGCGCCGCGCGGCGCAAAAGTTTTCGTGGTAGGTGAAGAAGGCATACGGCAGGCGATTGCCGAAAGCGGTTTTGTGTTGTGGGATGCAGAGTCGGCAGCCGACTACGTGGTGGTTGGGATGGATCACGGGTTGAACTGGGAGAAGTTGGCGCGGGCGACTCTCAACATCCGCGCCGGAGCAAAGTTCATCGGCACAAATTCGGACGCTACGTTTCCGACGGAACGGGGGAT
>JACRLA010000420.1 GCA_016215145.1 Chloroflexota bacterium | reverse complement strand
TCTATCGGATGTTTGGGGAGTGATGTATGTGGTTGCCGCGAATCACGGACTGGGTATAATTCCGCGTGCAAGGGGCCCCGTAGCTCAATGGCAGAGCAGTTGACTCTTAATCAATTGGTTGAAGGTTCAAGTCCTTCCGGGGTCACTTAGAGAACGCGCCGCAGACTCCATTAAGTCTGCGGCGTGTTTTATTTTTATGTCCACTCTCCGAACTTTCATTTGCATTGAACTCTCCTCCGAGATGCGCCGCAAACTTGGCGAGATGATTGCTCAGTTGAGTCGCGCTACTCCGCGACGATCTGTCCGATGGGATAGGGCAGACAAGATTCACTTGACGCTGAAATTTTTGGGCGACACGCCGCAAGAGGATGTGCCGCGAATCAGTGAGGCGTTAATCAACGCGACTCGCGACATCAAAAAGTTTTCCTTCACGCTTGATGGGTTGGGGTGTTTTCCGAATCTCAAACAGCCGCGCGTGGTGTGGGTCGGAGTCAAAGATTCGGCGGCGTTGATTGGTATGCAAAATAGAATCGAGACTCATACCGTGCCACTTGGCTTTCCAAAAGAAGATCGCGCTTTTTCGCCGCACCTGACGTTGGGTCGGGTCAGGCGAGAAGCGTCACGGGCTGAGGCGGCGTCAGTAGGTGAAGCGGTTCGCATCCGCGCGAATCAAACGTTTGGGATCGAATCGGTCTCGCGCGTGATCTTGATGAAGAGCGATCTTCAGCGCGGCGGATCGATCTATACATCTCTTTTCACGACTCCGTTATGTTGAACCGTCTCTACCTGTGCGACGTTGGCGGCATCTTCACCCGCGATGGGCGGCGGGTGCGGACGAATCTTCTCTACCGTTCGAGCGGTCTCAACCCGTTACGCAAATCGGATCGGGCGCGACTCGAGTCGTTGCGATTGCGTCACATTGTGGATTTGCGTGAACCCAAAGTAGTCCGACGACAGCCCGATCTTTTTTCTACTGACACGATGACTCATCTGCCAGTTCAGTTGGGCGCGTTTGAATCCATCAAGTATCGTGATGTGCTGATGCGGCGCGTGAATTGGGACGAGTTGGCGCACCCACGACTGTACGCCGATATGTTGGAAAACAATGGCGATCAGATTTGCCAATTTCTAAATTTGTTGCTGGATGTTTCTGCGCCAGCGCTGGTTCATTGCGCGGTGGGCAAAGATCGCACCGGAGTTTTTGTTTCAGTGTTGCATCTTGCGCTCGGCGTGCCGCGCGATGAAGTCGTGAAAGCCTATATGGTAATCAAGCCGCATCTCAATCAACATTTTCCGCCTTCGATCCGTTGGCTGTTGAAAAAGACTCAAGTGCCGGAACTGGCTTACACCGTTCTCCCCGAATATATCGAGGGGATGCTGGATCATGTTGATGAAAAATACGGAGATGCAGAAAATTATTTGCGGGCGATTGGGTTTGGGCGGGCGAGAGAGTTAAGAGAAAAATTTTTGGAGAATCAAAAAGACCTTGAAGGTATTTGAAACCTTCAAGGTCTTTTGTTATTTGATCCGCGCCGTCTGCTTTTGTGGCTGCTGCGCTTTCTTCCAGCCGAGCAACGCGCCTACCGCGCTTAAGATCCACCACGCCGATTTTGCGCTGACAAAAAGAAGTGTGGCAATGTAGATCACACTCCCCGCACCAATGGCGATCCACGTCAATGTTTGTTTCCACTCGTTTTGCACGGGCTGCCCGCTACGCGATTCACGAATCAATTTGCGCTTAAGGTCTGCCACAAATTCGGCGCGCGGCTTCACTTGTTTGAGAGTCGTTTGCAAGCGGTCAGTTAGATTGATGACTTCATTGGGTTTCAGGTCGTTCATAACTACACTCTTCATTCTTTTTCTAAGTCGTCACGCAGGTTCAACAGCGTGCGGTGATACAAACTCTTGATCGCCCCCTCACTGCGATTCATAATTGCCCCGATCTCGGCATTCGAAAGTTGATCGACAAACTTCAAGATCAATAATTGCTGGCGCTCGTCCGGCAGATGATGGATCACCTCTAATAATCTGCGCTCTTCTTCGCGCGCTTCGGCAACATATTCCGGAGCGTCGGTGTACAAGCCGTGCGTGATGTGCTCTTCAAGCGGGACCACTCGGCGGCGGCTTTCGTCACGATGCCAGTTCGCCACCAAGTTGTGGGCAATGCGATACAACCACGCCGAAAACGGCAAGCCCCGATCCGTATAGTTGGGCAGTTGCTTCATCGCCCGCATAAACACCCGCGCTGTTAAATCTTCCGCGTCGTGTTCGTTGCCGGTGCGATAGTAGACATAGTTATAAATTCGCGTCACGTAGCGTTCATACAATTCGCCAAACGCTGGCGCGTCGTTTTTGGCACGTTCTACCAACGCGCTCTCTTCAGACAATGCTTTCACCTTAAATAACACGCATCCATAAAAAGGGTTACGCGAGAGTATATCAGATAGAAGATTAAGACTTGGAGAATAAGCACTTGTGTGGTTGAAGTTTCAGCGTGGATCGTTTAGACTTCATCACTAGAGGAATCACAATGTCGAATCAATTACAGTTTTATGGTGGTCAAGCGGTGTTAGAGGGCGTGATGATGCGCGGCACAAAGGCGATGTCGGTGGCGGTTCGCGCACCCGATGGCGGCATCCGCATCCTGACCGAGCCGCTTGGTAATTTGTATCGCGGGTCAATCAAAAAAATTCCGTTCGTGCGCGGCGTCATCGGTTTGTGGGATGCGCTGGGTTTGGGGATGAAGAGTCTCGCCTTCGCCGCGCAAGTGGTCTCGGGTGAAGAGATCAAGATGGATAGCAAGGCGATGAGTGGCGCAGTGATCATCTCGTTGACGTTTGCCGTTGGGTTGTTTTTTCTCGTCCCGGCATTTGTGGGCGCGGGCGTGGAATATCTTTTTGGAACGTCGTCGGGCTGGATCGGAAATTTTGCTGAGGGGTTGATTCGGCTGTCGTTAGTGATTGGTTATGTATGGGCGATTGGATTTATGCCGGACATCAAACGATTGTACGGTTATCACGGCGCGGAACATAAAACGATTAATGCCTTTGAAGCGGGTGCGGAGCTGACTCCGCACACGGTGGCGCGGTTTCCGTTAGAACACCCGCGATGTGGAACTGCCTTTTTGCTGGTGGTCGTCGTTCTCTCGATTCTGTTTTTCTCTTTGCTTGGTCCTTTGCCGATCACCACGCGCTTGTTCTCGCGTTTATTGATGGTGCCGATTTTGGCAGGCATCGCTTTTGAATATCTGCGCTTCACCGCAAAATATATTTCCAATCCATTCATCCGCCTCATCGTCGCCCCGAATCTGCTAATGCAGCGTTTGACGACTCGCGAACCCGATCTCGAAATGTTAGAGGTGGCGATTACGTCGTTTAATGCAATGAGGGAGAAGGAAAAAGAGGAAGAGATCGTGTTGTAGAAAATAATAAAACCCGCTTTTGATGAAAGCGGGTTTTATTTTTTCGCGTGTTCGGCGAAGTCACTCAGATAGCGAAGATTATTTCGCATTTCGTCGGCAGTCACTTGATCGAGAAGTCGCAACATTCTTTTCAATAGCTCCCCAATAGGTATTTGCACCGACAAAATAATTCCAGCATGATTACGCCCTTCACTTAACCATTTGCGATGTAACGGCTCAAAGTGGCGCTGGTTGTGAGTCAAAATAGCGCGACCTTCTGAAGTGGCATACTCCAATTGTGGTTCATCATTCAAATATCTTTGCCCTTTCTCTAAGGCTGACACGGCGTCGTAACCGCGCGCTCGAATCTCTGCCGCCAAGTCGCCATGCACATCCGCGTCGGCGTAGACCGCCACAAAAAGTTTAATTTCGTCTGCCATTTGCCCCCGCTTTTTCCTTTTTGCGGTTTTGCTGTTCCCTGTAACGAAATCTTCTTATGGCTCGCGCTTCAATATGATCATCTTCGGCGATGATGTTGTCAATCTCTTGTTGGTGATCGTAGTAGTAGCTGAGCGCGTCATAAATTTCGGCTAGTGACAGATGCGGATTCCACTCTTTGGCAATTTGCTCCGGTGTTTGCCCAAACCGATGAGTCATAAGAACCAGATGCTGTACCGTCACAACTTTATCCCGAATGATCGCATCGCCATTTTGCACGCCGGGGATGCGGACGATGTGAGGGTGTTCGGTGAGAATCACTTGGCGCGGCGTGGAGGCAACGGTGTATTCGGCACGCGCTTCTTTGACTACGCGCGGCATCGCCTTGCGCGTTTTATAGTTTGTCTTTGCTTGTTTAGTCTTAGGAGCCATGCGCCTTATTTTACCAAAATAAAAACGCCCGACTTCAATATGAAGTCGGGCGTAGTTGAACAAGGTTATTCTATACTCTCCGCCACAATCTCCGCCACATCCTTCACCAAAATCTCGCTCTTCAAATTTTTTCCGGCGTCGGTCATCATCACCATACAAAACGGGCAGCCCACGGCAAGCGTGTCCTTGCCCGACTTCATTGCTTCTTTGAATCGATTCTCGTTCACACGCTCACTGCCGTGTTCTTCTTCTTTCCACATTTGCCCGCCGCCCGCGCCACAGCAAAAAGAGTTGGCATGGTGGCGCGGCAGTTCACTCACGGCGGCGCCCGCGCGCGCTAACACCTGACGCGGCGAATCGTATACGCCGTTGTGTCGTCCCAAGTAGCATGGATCGTGGAAGGTCACATTCGATCCTTTATTCGGATTCGTTTTTAATTTTCCTTGCGCGTAAAGTTCATCAATTAATTGTGTGTGATGAATCACGGTGTAGTTTCCGCCGAATGCCGGATACTCGTTGGCGAGCGTGTGCAAACAGTGCGGGCAAGTGGTGACGATTCGTTTCGGCTTCACTTCGTTCAGAGTCTCCACATTGCCTGTCGCCAATTCAAAGAACAGCGCATCGTTGCCCGCGCGTCGCGCCGAGTCGCCAGTGCATCGTTCCATTTTGCCCAACACCGCAAAATTAACTCCAGCCGCGTTCAAAATTTTCGCAAACGCTTGCGCCGTTTTTTGCGCGCGGGCATCCGTCGCAGGCGCGCAGCCAACCCACCACAAAATTTCCGGCTCGGCGTTTTGTTCAATCGTCGGCACGTTCAAACCCTTCGCCCAGTCGAGTCGCGTTTCGGGCGCAACGCTCCACGGGTTGCCCTGACGCTCCATGCCTTTGTATGCTTGTTGCAGTTGTTGCGGAAAATTATTTTCGTTGAGAGTCAGTGCGCGGCGGATTTCCAGAATATCGCGCATGGGCTCGTTGCCGACGGGGCAGACCTCCACGCACGCGCCGCACGCCGT
>JACRLA010000100.1 GCA_016215145.1 Chloroflexota bacterium | reverse complement strand
TTCTGTCAGAAGCGTATCGAGTTTGTGTGCATAGCTACCGGCGTAGTCTTTGCCGAAGAGTCGTTGGCATAATTGGCGTTTGCTGATGTCGGGTTTATCTAGCAAGATGCGTCGCGCCTCTGCTGCCAGTGAATTGGAATTAGGTGTTGACACAATCTCGGCGAAGTCGTTTTCTAAAAATGTGATTCGCCCAGCGCTCTTCGTCGAAATAATTTGCCGAGTAAACTTCGTCAGCTCTTCATCGGTAGGTGAGAATGCCGCGCCATAGATGGGCGCATTGCCATCGCTCGTCAGCGCCAAGAAGTGACGCGCTTCTAAATTCAACGCCCGTCCGCCGGGCATGATGGCTTGTTCGCTCCGCAAACGGAAGGCGATGCGTGCACAGTTATCACGAGCTACCAGCCCTAACTTCCCCAAAGTTTTGTATGTTGGATCCGTTGTGGCGAATGCTAAATGCAAGCCGCACTTACGCCCGGCACTCGTGATGTGCACTATGGCGCGCCAGAGGGCTGCGGCCTGCGCCGTTTCAGGTGCGCTCTGGGTAAGCGCAACCAATTCATCAATGATCACCAAGACACGCGGCTCGGCGTTAGCTAATCGCTCCCATGTGCTGACATTGGCGGCGCGCAATTTCTCATTACGTTGATCGACTTCATGTGCAACGGCGTTTAAGATGGCGGCTGGATAGTTGTTGCCATCGAAGATATGTAAGTTGGGGTGCAAGGCGAGCGGCGCGAAATCGGCTCCGGCTCGATTGAGGATGATGACGTGCCAACCCATTCTCAAAGCAGACGCTGCCACAACGGTCAAACCGTGTCGAGTTTTGCCTGCACCTGAAGTGCCGGCGATCATCAGATGTGGATCGCGCTCTGGATTGAGAATCACCCAGCCTTTGTCGGAGACTCCAACCAGCAATTCATTTTGCCGCCAACCTTCCCAGAAACAAAAGGTTCGCCAATCAGGTAGGGAGAGTTGAGGCTTATTGGCAATGGCTTGCTCCACTGCGACATCCGGGCGCGGGGCAGGTAGCGCTCGCGGTGCGCGATGCTCAATGACAACTTGCCCATTGGGTTGTTGAGCGACTTGAACATCTCGCGCCGACTCGGCGAGTGCTACAGTTGTGAGATTGTCATATACGCGGATAACTTTTCGCCCGTTGTACCAAACCGGTTGACCTAAAGCATCGCTGTGACGATGAGAGCGTAATCGGATCGCGTTGGCGATAAAGAGGGCGCCGATAACAAGAACCAGACCGAGTGCGCTCAGTAGTAGGCGGCTTCCCCAAGCGTTGAATTCATTTGTGATTTGCTCACGCACGACAGCCAGACGGGCAGATTCGGCAGTTGCCCAACTTTGCGTGATTTCTAAATCGGCGGCAGCGCGATTGCGCGTGGCTTGTAGCTGGGTAGTTTGCAACGCGACGGCATTGTGTGTGGCTTCTTGTGTAGCAGTGGCGGCTAGCGCGTTAGCAGTGGTTTGTGCCGCGAACTGTTGAACAGTTGCGATGTAAGTAACGGTGCGGGCATCGGCGGTGCGCGTCGCAGCGAATTGTTGCATCTTCAACGCACTATCTAACGATTGTTGAGTCGCTTGCCATGCCGCTGCGTTAACCGTGCCTTGCGCGGCAACGGCTTGTTGCGTGATAACCGCATTCGCGGCAGACAGTTCGACGGTGGGTGCGAGTGCGGGCGAAAATGTTGGCGCGGGTTGCGATGTCGGAGTCGCACAACCAACAGCGATACTGGTCAGTGATACGATCCATCCGAGTAGCACAATTCTGATTTTCATTCTTCGCTCCTTTCCTAAATGGCTAATTTCGCACGGCTTGAATGGCTTCGGCAGTTTCTAACAAGGCACGTTGCAAATGCGGCTGTAGGTTATCGAAGATGCGAATCAATTTGATGCGGTCGGGATCGAGCGGTTGAAGCGCAGTTTCAGGAGTTTTGAGTCCTGCCAAGCGGATGAGATCTTCTTGTGTCTTGCCGGTGGCTTTCGCTAGTAACAAGCATGTTTCTAATGAGGGTGTGCGCTCGGGATATAATCTCCTTACTAAATAAAAACGCCTCTTGCAGTTTTGCGAGAGACGTTATATAACTTGGGCGTAGGCTAAATTTCGAAGTAGCCAGAACCGATTTCGTTTCTGTACTCTATTAGGAGAAGAGCCTCTTTAACAGTGGTAGACGGCGATAGCAAAGTGAAAGTGTAGCGTGTGCTTTGCTGCCCGTCGGGTCCGCCTCCGTTGACAAAAAACCTGAAAGGTCTTTGAAGACCTTTCAGGTTTTTATTTTATAAGACTGCTATGACCCCACTTCCTCTTTGGCGGCGTTGAGCCGGGTTTCATATTCGAGGCGGGTGTAGAGACGCCTTCGGCGAAGAGATCGCCGAGGCGTTTTATTTTTTCCTTGCTATAGATCAGTTCCCCCCGATTTCTCCTATATGTTCATAAGTTAAGCGGGGTTCAACCCAACTTGTATGGTAATCATCTATAAGTCCGTCGAGGTGATTTGTATGCGCTAAAGTGGTTTCAGCTATACGAGCGGCGATGGAGTTTAACTTTAAATCACTGCCGCCGAAGTTATCACATCTTGCCATCAACTGAGTGATCTTGTTCCGTATTAGTTGGCGTTAATTTCCCTCATAATGTAATGGTGCTGCTATGATGACTTCAGAGGTTGTGGTCGCGTTTGTGCATGGGGTCATTTCGTTTGTCATTGGCTTCGCGGTATTTCTGGAGATACAACAACGCAGCACCTTGTATTTACGCCGTTACTTAAAATGGCTAGCGGTGTTTGGCTTGAGTGACGGCTGCCTGGAATGGGCCGACATGTTTTGGCTTACGTGTTTGCCCGCAAATGTTTTGTGCAACGATATCTTGATGCTGCGCATAGTGTTTTTACCACTTCCGGGCTTCATGTTAATTCTCTTTGGCGCGGGGTTGCTCAGCGAATTGTCGCTGCATAAATTTACATTTCCCAAATGGCTGGCGTTGGCTCCGGCTGTCGTATTAACGCCTGCCGCGCTGCTGGTGACTTATGCGTTGACGACCATCCTCACTGCTCATACTCCGCTGGAAATGCACTTCACCGCCGAAGTATGGACGCGCTATTTGCTTTATTTCCCGGGTTGTCTGCTAGCCGGATTTGGGTTTTTATTTCAGCACTATGAGGTGAGGCACTCCTCTCAGCTAAAAGAATCAGCTACGCAATTACGGGGGGCTGCGGTGGCATTTTTCCTCATGGCTTTTACCTCGGGGCTACTCATCCCGCCTGCCTCCACTATTTGGTCTCCTTTCCTCGCACGTATTAGCCTCGGGCAGATTCTGATGATCTTGCCCTTTACAGTTTGGGATACCGTCACCTCTCTGGTCTTGATGTATTTCGTCATTCGCGCGTTGAATATCTTTAAAGAAGAACGGGCGCGCGCGCTGGAGGAACTCAATTTGCAATGCGCGCAAGCTCAACAACATGCTGAAAATTGGACCCATGGCCTGGTGAATATTGGACGGCAGATCGCTAATATGGAAAACACGGATGACATATTGTTGTCCATTGTTCGTTTGGGTCGAAGTTTGTTGATAGCGGATGTGGCTGCCTTAGCAATTTGGGATGAGACCGGGGCGCACCTGAATCTAAAATATCACCTCACGGCAGCGGGCAGCAGCTTTCTTCCGGAAAATGTGCCCTGTCCTCCTTTGGTGATCGCTTGCGCGCAACAGGTTACAGCGTTGCGCTACCCCGATGAGGTTGACGAATCTCCGCTCTGGCATTGCGCGGTCAGTCGGCGCGAGGCGCAGGCGGCGGCTGTGGTGCCACTGCAGCTGGATAACCGCCCTTTGGGAGCGATTTGGCTGGAACGTTTTACTCCTCGCGCCTTCACCCCCAACGAACTTATATGGCTAAGCTATTTAGCAGATCAAACTGTCATTGCATTGGAACATGCGCTCATGGCGGCACGTATTCAATCAGTGGCGATCTTGGAAGAGCGTTCGCGCATCGCCCGTGAAATGCACGATGGGCTGGCGCAAATCTTGGGGTATCTCAGTTTGGAATTGCAAACCTTAGAAGCTTTAACCCAGCAAGATCACAAAGCTGACGTATTGGCGGAACTGTGTCAGGCGCGGCAGCGGGTAAAAGCCGCCCAGGCAGATGTGCGCGAGAGTATTTTAAGTTTGCGCACTACGCTAGCGGGGAATAGCGGGGTGCTGTCAGCCCTGCGTCAATATTGTGAAGAGTTCGAATTGCAAACCGGGATGCAGGTGCAATTTGTCGCCGCGCTACCCGAAATAATGGGTCTGTCTTCTCTTGCAGAGGTTCAGTTGATCTGCATCATTCGCGAAGCGTTCGTGAATATACAGAAACACGCGCGGGCGACCCAGGTTAAATTAGAACTGGACTCTTTGGACAATCAGCTGACCGCGATGATTGCCGATGATGGGTGTGGTTTTGCGGAGCACACCACCCCCGGGCACTTTGGGCTGCAAATTATGCGTGAACGCGCGCAGAGTGTGGGCGGGGAGTTGGAGATTGCGTCGTGTCCGGGGCAGGGGACGCATCTGCGGCTGCGCTTGCCGCTGGCGGCTTAACGTCGAGGATAATTTCTATGCCTCCTTTGCGAACTCTGATTGCCGATGATCACAGCTTGTTTCGTCAAGGGCTGATCAGTTTGTTGCGCACCCGCCGTGACTTGGTGACCGTAGTAGGCGAAGCCTCGACCGGGCGCGAGGCGATGTTGTTAACCCAACGGCTGCAGCCTGATATGGTGTTAATGGATATCAACATGCCAGATGGCGACGGGTTACATGCTACTGCCTGTATTTGCCAGAACTGGCCTCAGATCAGAGTAGTGATATTAACTGCCTCTGAGTCCGAGCAAAACCTTTATGAAGCGGTGAGGTTGGGCGCAACCGGCTATTTACTAAAAAGCTTAGACGCCGACGAATTATTTGATTTGCTGGAGGGGATTCAACAGGGCGAGGTGGCTTTTACCCGGACGATGGCGCTGCGTTTGCTGAAGGGCTTGGTTCACCCTAAAGTGAGCACTGTAACCCATGAAGCAGATGAAGCGCTTCTCTCGGAACGCGAGCTCGACGTGCTCCGCTTGGTAGCCCAAGGTTTTAGCAATCCACAAATTGCCGGGGCGTTACATATCACCGTCAATACGGTGAAAGCACACCTGAAGAATATCCTCCACAAACTCCGGCTGGCTAACCGCACGCAGGCTGCGGCTTACGCGGTGCAATCCGGTCTGGTTCCTCCTCCCACTTTAAATTTAGACAATGGTCTAAATCACCCACTTGGGTGAGTGCAATCCCTCCTTTGCCAGATGTAAAGCGCTGTTCAATTCTCTTATCCTAACAGTGTGTTGAAGTGCGTCCAGACCGTCCTGGTCTGTTCGCTGATTCACTAATTGTCTAAGGCGATGCCAGCCTGTCTCAATGGCAAATTTTAGATTGGAGGTAAGTCTTGTGAGTGAAGAAAATTCTCTTCTCAAAGCACTAGGCGATACTGTGATGTCACGGCGCAGCTTTCTTAAATGGAGCACTGCGCTCGGCGGTGCCGCAGTCTTATCTAGTGACTTAAACCTTGGTTTGAAGAAAATTGATGCCGCCGTTGCGGCGGCAGCCGCAGAGGGCAAATGGATTCCTGCAGCTTGTTGGCACAACTGCGGCGGGCGCTGCCCCATCCGCGCCAATGTTGCCGATGGCGTTGTGATACGAGTCAAAACCGACGACACACACCCCGACAGCCCGGACTATCCACAGCAACGCGCTTGCCTGCGCGGGCGTTCGCAGCGTATGCAGGTCTTGGCGGCGGATCGAATCAAATACCCAATGAAACGAAAAAATTGGGAGCCGGGTGGCGGCAAGAAGGAACTGCGTGGTAAAGATGAATGGGTGCGCATCTCGTGGGATGAAGCACTCGATATCGTTGCCAGCGAAACTAAACGTATTAAAGATAAATATGGCAACAAAGCGATCTACTGCCCGGGTGGCGGCGAGATTCAACGGACGCTATCGCTGGCGGGCGGTTATGTCTCGAACTACGGCAGCACGTCGCGCGGAGCTTGGCGCTTGGGGCAAGAGCCACTCACCGGCACAACGGCTCAAGTAGAGATGAATGATCGTTTCGATCTACAAAATTCGAAATTGATCGTGATGTGGGGCAACAACCCTGCCTGGAGCAGCATGGGCTTGGCAACGTATAACTTCTTGCAAGCCAAACGGGCAGGCGCAAAATTTATCTTCGTCGATCCATTTTATAGCCCGACTGCCAGCATTATGGCAGATGAATGGATTCCGATTCGCCCGGCGACAGATACGACCATGCTCTTAGCGATGGCGTATGTGATGATCACCGAAGATAGCGCCACGAACAAGCTGATCGATTGGGATTTCCTCAATCGCTGCACCGTCGGCTTTGATAAAGACCATATGCCCGAAGGGGCAAACCCCAAAGAAAACTTCAAAGATTATGTGCTGGGCGTCTCCGACGGCAAGCCCAAGACTCCCGAGTGGGCAGCGCGCATTTGCGGCGTGCCTGCCGAGAAGATCCGCTCGTTTGCGCTTGAAGTGGCGCGGACGAAACCGGCGGCGATGCTGTATGGATGGAACTCCGCTCGTTTAGAGAAATCGCAACACATGTGTTTTGCCGTCGTTAGCGTGGGGGCAATGACCGGCAACATGGGCATCCCCGGTGGCGCGTTCGGTATTAGCTGCCACAACGCTGCCTCCAACGGTGGTCCAGCCTTGGTATCGTTGGGTAGCTCGGGCGTGGCATCTATTGCCAACCCTCTCGCTGCCGATCCGCGTTTATGCAGCAGTGAGCATTGGGAGGCAATCGTAAGCGGCAAGTACACGGCGGGCAAAGGTCCCAAGAAAGACATCAACATCCAGATGATCTATCACGGCGGCAGCTCCAAGTTGAATCAAACCAACAACGTCAACAAGGGTATTGCTGCTCATCGCAAAGTGGAATTTGTGGTGACACATCAATACGGTTTGAATTCCAACGCCAAGTATTCCGATCTGGTTCTGCCGGTCACAACCCAGTGGGAACGATACTCGAATTTCCAAAGCGGTAACCGCGAATTGGTGGTGTGGGCGAGCCGAGTGATCCAACCGCTGTTTGAAGCGAAGGATGATATTTGGATCGCCGCCGAAGTTGGTAAACGATTGGGGTTGGATGTGACGAAGATCGTGCCGATGTCGGAAGAGCAGCAGGCGTTCAATACGGTCGCTGGAACGAAGGTTATCAAGACCGATGGCTCGGCGATGGAAAATCTGGTGACGATCACCGAGGCTGACATTGCCGAAATGAAAGTGACGGGCAAACCTCAAACGGGCCGCATCACGCTCAAAGAATTCCGCGAGCAAGGTTTCTATGCCGTGCCGCGCAAGGCGGGCGATAAACTCGGTTATATCCACAATCAGAAGTTCCGCGAAGACCCGGTGAAGAATCCGCTCAAGACGAAGAGCGGCAAACTGCAACTTCACAGCCAAGTGTTGGCAGATTTGGTGACGAATGCCGGTTGGAATCAGGGGTATCCAATCGCCATTTATGATCCGCCGACGGAAGGGTATGAGGCGACTTTTGCTGATTGGGATAAGCAGGTCAAAGGCACTTACCCACTCCAGCTATGTAACATCCACTATCCGCGACGTTCACACTCGGTGTTGGATAACGTCACTTGGTTGCGTGAAGCCTGGCCGCAAGAGCTGATGATCAATCCGCTGGATGCCGAATCGCGGGGAGTGAAACACGGCGATACCGTCCGCATATTTAATAAACATGGTTCGGTATTGCGCCGTATCTTTGTCACGCCGCGTGCCCGCCCGGGTGTAGTCTTCTTGGGTGAAGGCGCTTGGCCTGAGATGGATGAGGCCGGGAACGATATCGCCGGGGCAACGAACACCTTGTCCGGTGATTATCCTTCCGGTCCCGACATCGAGTCGTGGCAGGGCTGCGTGGTTCAGGTAGAGAAGTGGAATGGCAAGCCGTTAGAGGCTGACTACAAATGGTCTCAACGAATCGTTTTTAAGGAGGCGTAACCATGGCTAAGAGAATGGCTTTCTATTTCGATTCATCGGCGTGCGTCGGTTGCAAGACATGCCAGGTCACCTGCAAAGATAAAAACAATTTGCCGCTCGGCGTGCGCTGGCGCCGTGTGTTGGAGTACAGCGGAGGCAGTTGGGTGCCGCAGGGCGATCAGATGATCCCTAACAATGTTTTTGGATACACCGTTTCACTTGCCTGTAATCACTGCGAGAAGCCGATCTGTGTAGAGGTTTGCCCGACACAAGCCATGCACAAACGTGACGATGGCGTAGTGCTGATTGATGCCGAGAAGTGCATCGGCTGTCGTTACTGCGATTGGGCTTGCCCATATGGCGCGCCGCAATTCAATGAGATTAGTGGCAAGATGACCAAATGCAATTTCTGTGAAGACTTGCTGGCGAAGGGCGAGAACCCCGCCTGTGTGGATGCGTGCCCGGTGCGCGCCTTGAACTATGGTGATATCGGCGAGCTGCGATCCAAACTCGGCACCGTGAGCGCGATTGAACCGTTGCCCGAAGCTGACCTAACCTTCCCCTCATTAGTGATCACTCCGAACCGTCACGCGCAGTTCAGTGGCAAAGGGACAGGCAAGATTCTTGATTTGACAGAGGAGGAGGTGTGAAATGAACATACGAGAATGGGCGTTAATTGCTTTTACTATTTTGGCGCAAATGTCGGTGGGGTCGTTCATCGTCTTGGGGATAGTCCACTTCTTTGCAGCCCGCAAAGCCGGCAGTGAAGAATCTGACCGTTTAAGTGACCGCGCCTTGTTAGCCATTGGACCCACTTTGCTCTTGGGTCTGGCGGCGTCGTTATTGCATCTAGGCAATCCGTTCAATGCTTACTTGGCTGTCTCCAATTTAGGCTCGTCGTGGTTGAGTTGGGAGGTCTTGTCTGGCGTGTTGTTCGCCGCCGTGGGTGGCGTCTTTGCCTTGATGCAGTGGCGCAAGTTCGCCTCGTTTGCCATCCGTAATATCATCGCTGTGGTGGCTGCCGCGGTGGGATTGGTGCTGGTGTATAGCATGTCCAATGTCTATATGCTGCGCACCCAACCGGCGTGGAACACCGTGCTCACACCGATCTCGTTCTACACTACCACTTTGCTGTTAGGTGTGCTGGCTATGGGTGCGGCTTTTGTTGCCAATTACGCATATGTGCAGTTGAAGAATCCGGGCTGCGCCGATGTGCAATGCGTTTTGTTGCGAGATGCCTTACGTTGGTTTGCCATCACTTCCATTGTGTTGTTGGGCGTTGAGCTAGTGGTAGTGCCCCTGCAAATTGCTAATGTTGCGGCGGGGACCACTTATGCTGCTCAAGCAAGTGCGGAACTGTATGGGCAGAACGGATTGCTCTTGGGAGTGCGTTTGGCACTGGTCTTCTTGGGCGCTGGCATCTTGGGAGTGTTCATCTATCAGAATGCGTTGAGTGCCGGGCATGAGAAGGTAATGGGCGCGCTGGCTTATGCTGCCTTCGCCTTGGTGCTAGTTTCCGAAGTATTAGGGCGGTTCCTGTTCTATGCCACTCACGCCAGAATAGGTTTGTAGAGTTGGTAAAACAAATGCGGTGATTAGGAGAGTGACTATGAAGGGAACGTCTTATGCCATCTTTGCAATGGGGTAGGGCAGCCCCGTTTTGAATCGATCTACGATACGGATATGGAGGTACAACTAATGAGTGAAAATAATTTCCTCACCAAAGCGCTAGATGAAACTGTTCTGACTCGGCGCAGCTTCCTCAAGTGGAGTGCAGCCCTGGGCGGTGCGGTGGCATTATCCGGCGACTTCACCCCCGGTTTAAAAAAGGCGGAAGCGGCAGCGACAGCCGCCACCGAGAGCAAGTGGGTGCCGGCAGCCTGTTGGCATAACTGCGGCGGGCGTTGTTTGATCAAAGCGCAAGTCGTGGATGGCACCGTGACACGAGTCAAGACTGATGACACACACGCCGACAGCCCGGACTTTCCACAACAGCGCGGTTGCGCTCGCGGTCGTTCGCAACGGACACAGGCTCTTGGCGCAGATCGGTTGAAGTATCCGATGAAGCGCGTCGGTTGGGCCCCGGGCGGCGGCAAGAAAGAATTACGCGGCAAAGATCAATGGGTCCGCATTTCTTGGGATGAAGCGCTCAATATTGTTGCCAGTGAATTCAAACGGGTCAAAGAGACCTATGGTAACAAAGCCATTCTTTCCAAAAACAATAACGCGTTCCTTGCGGCGTATGGCGGCAACATGTCGATCTGGGGCACCACTTCGTCTGGAGCCTGGCCTCAACCAAGCAAGACAATGCAAGCCACCTCTGGCAGCTGGGGAGAGTCTGGCAATGACCGCCTCGATTATCGTAACGCCAAATTGATCGTCCTGTGGGGCAGTAACCCCATTTGGTCGAGCGGCGGCAGCCCAACCTATAACTATTTACAGGCAAAGAAAGCGGGAGCCAAGTTTATCTTTGTCGATCCGTTTTATAACGATTCGGCTATGGTGCTTGGCGATCAATGGATCCCCGTACGTCCCTCGACAGATACCGCCTTGTTAATGGGCATCGCCTATTACATGATCACCAACAAACTCCAAGATCAAGCTTTCTTGGACAAATACACTTCAGGCTTTGATGCCGAGCACATGCCTAAGGGCGCTGATCCCAAAGAGAATTTTAAAGATTATGTGCTGGGCACCTACGACGGCACCCCGAAGACTCCGGAATGGGCTTCGCAAATCTGCGGCACACCACCGGAGCTTATCCGTTCGTTGGCACAAGAGATTGCGACGACGAAGCCGATGACCATCCTAAGTACTTCCTCGCCGGCACGAACCTACCTGGGAGAACAATTCGCTCAAGCATTTTTGACCGTGGGTTGGATGACCGGGAATGTCGGTTTGCCAGGCGCGATGGTGAGTGATAATCAGCATAGTAGAGGCAGCTATGGTGGACCTGCGTTGGTTCGCTCTGGCGGTACCGGAGTTGCGGCAGTTCCAAATCCTCTGTTTAACCAACCTACTTATTTCGGTCCCGATCCAGCGAACAAAGAATGGTATGGCATGGTTTGGGATGAAGTGTGGGACGCGGTCATGACTGGCAAGTACACAGCTTCAGTCCGCGGAAAACTCGACTGCGATATCAAGTTGATCTCGCACCTCGGTTTGGGAGCAGCCCTTAATCAATCTACGAATTTGCTCCGTGGTATTGAAGCGCACCGCAAGGTAGAGTTCGTGGTCACGTCGTCGAGCTTTTTCACAACCAATGCCAAGTATTCAGATGTAGTGCTGCCAGTGACGACTATGTGGGAACGCGAAGGCGGTACGACCAGCGGCAATCCAGAAATGTTGATCTGGTACAGCAAGGTTGTCGAACCACTTTTTGAAGCCAAAGATGATCAATGGATCGAAACTGAAATTGGTAAGCGACTTGGACTGGATATGCAAAAGATATATCCAATTTCAGACAAGCAAATGGTCTTTAACCAAATTTCTGGTGCAACCGTCATGAAGGCCGACGCTTCAGGTTATGAACCATTGGTGACGATCACTGAAGCCGACATCAAAGAATTGGGTGTAACAGGCAAACCCCAGATGGGTCGCATTGGGATCAAAGAGTATAAAGAAAAAGGTGTGTATCAGGTGGCACGGACTCCGGGCGATAAGTTTGGTTTCATCGCCAAAGCAGCTTTCCGCGCTGACCCCGAGAAGAATCCGTTGAAGACCGCTAGTGGCAAGTTGGAGATTTACTGCCCGGCGCTTTCAAAGGTGATCGAATCATATGGCTGGAACAAGCTGTCAGCGACTCCCAAATATACACCGCCAGTGGAAGGTGTAGAAGCAACGTTCTCCGATTTCAAGAATAAAGTCAAGGGTGATTACCCACTGCAGCTCTACACCATTCACTATGCGCGTCGTTCACATTCGACGTTGGACAATATACCGTGGTTGCGCGAGGCATTCCCGCAAGAGTTCATGATTAACTCAATGGACGCAGCGGCACGCGGCATCAAGCATGGTGATATCGTCAAAGTGACTAGTATGCATGGTTCGGTGATCCGCCCGGCTTTTGTCACCGATCGCATAATACCTGGTGTAACTGCATTGGGTGAAGGGGCTTGGGCTGACCTCGATGAACTTGCAGGGGTTGACAAGGCGGGTGCTACCAACACCTTGAATGGTGGTAACCCCACCGGACAAGGGACACAGCCGTATAACAGCTGTGTTGTCCAGGTCGAGAAATACGACAAACCATTGCTACCTGATTACAAATGGCCTCAGCGAATCATGCTCGGGAAGGAGGCTTAAGCCATGCGAAAACAACTAGGTTTTCACATCAACTCAAGTATCTGCACAGGTTGCAAAGCTTGTCAGATCGCTTGTAACGACAAAAACGATCTCTCCGTTGGTTTAAAGTGGCGCAAAGTTGTGCAGTACGGTAGCGGCAGTTGGCTGTCTCACCCGGTCCAGCCAGCCGTGTATACGCCCAACAATGTTTATGCCTACACCGTCTCGTTCGCTTGCATGCACTGTGAGAATCCGATCTGCGTGGAAGTGTGTCCGACGACGGCAATGTACAAACGTGACGATGGCGTGGTGTTGATCGATGCTAATAAATGCATCGGCTGTCGCTATTGTGAATGGGCTTGCCCATACGGCGAACCGCAATTCAATGAAACAGTTGGCAAGATGACCAAATGCAACTTCTGTGAGGACTTGCTGGCGAAGGGCGAGAACCCGGCGTGTGTGGATGCGTGTGTGATGCGGGCGATTGAATTTGGCGACCTCGCCGAATTGCGATCCAAGTTAGGTACCGTCACTGCGGTTGAACCTTTACCCGTAGCCAACTTGACGAAGCCCTCGGTGGTCGTTACACCTCATAAGCATAGCCAAGTGAGCGGGCGCGGCACCGGCAGGATTCTTGGTTTGGTACAGGAGGCATGAAATGAACATACGAGAATGGGCGTTAATTGCTTTTACTATTCTGGCACAAATGTCGGTGGGGTCGTTCATCGTCTTGGGGATCGTACACTTCTTCGCGACCCGTAAAGCTGGACTCGAAGAAGCCGATCGGCTAAGTGACCGTGCCCTGCTGGCAATTGGACCGACCCTGCTGTTAGGTATGGTTGCGTCTTTGCTCCATCTGGGCAATCCGCTCACCGCCTACTTGGCGATTTCCAATTTAGGTTCGTCTTGGTTGAGCTGGGAGGTTCTGTCTGGCGTGTTGTTCGCCGCGGTGGGTGGCGTGTTCGCCTTCATGCAATGGCGCAAGATCACCTCATTCACCGTGCGTAATATCGTTGCGTTAGTAGCGGCGTTG
>JACRLA010000419.1 GCA_016215145.1 Chloroflexota bacterium | reverse complement strand
GCGGAAGAATGGGCGAGAGAGAAAGGGATACCACAACTTCCAACTTCCAATCTCCAATCTCTAATCTCTAATCTCAAAATTACTTCGCCCGACGATAAAACCGTTTACAAAATCTCGCCGCGCTTGCCACTCTCGAATCAACAAGTGTCGTTCAACGCCGTGAGCGCCAAAGCGTTTAAAGAAGTTTCGTTTGTGTTAGATGGAGTTGTGATCGCTACCCTGCGCGAATCGCCGTATCAAACTTTTTGGCAATTGGCAGAGGGGAAACATAGTTTGAAAGTTGTTGGGGTGACGAAGGAGGGAGAGAGGATAGAGAGTGGGGAGATTACGTTTGAAGTGAAACCGTAAAAAAAAGACCTTGAGGATTTCTCCTCAAGGTCGCACGTCTTACGCCGCGACAGGCAACGGCAAGAACACATCGGGTTCCGTGTGCTTGATAGAGACACGTCCACTTTTCATCAATACAAGCACAACGGGCTTGTCTTTCTTCTGCCGTTTATTCAGCATTTGCAAATTGATCAGACTCAACTCCGGATCATCCTGAGGCAAGATCACTAAGCGAAAGCTGTTAGGCAGACGATCCATCATGTCGGGGTTCTTGAAAATGTAATTATTGAAAGCAGTTTGTAGGTTAAGGTTACGTCTTACAATTTCTTCGTCAGTTATTTTTTGCTTTTTGATTCCTTTAGCCATTGCTCATACCTCTCGCAGTAAAATTTCCAGTTTTCCTTGATGTCATGCTCGGCAAACGTGAACGCCTGATTGAGTTCCAGATTCAACTCTATCTTTATTTCGGGTTGCTCAGGTCGCATCGTGTCAGAATGTGCGAAGCCATGACTGTTGTCGTAACGAATAATGATGTGCCGCTCATCGTTGAATACACGCTCAAGCTGAACCGTGAAGCGTTGAATCTTTTTACGCTCCCGTTGAAACCGGACACGAATGAATATCCCTTCTCCGATTTCGTTTTCGTATTCCACCTCGCGCATAGTGTGATTATAACCCGATCAGTAAAACAAAAAGACCTCGAAAACTTATCGAGGTCTTATTTTTTCTTCTCCACATACTTCGGCAGCACCACCGTAAACGTCGTGCCTTGATTTGGTTTCGAGTCAACCCAGATGCGCCCGCCGTGATTCTCGACGATAGATTTCACAATAGACAAACCAAGCCCGGTCCCCTGAATGGTGTCTGGCACGCCTTTGGCGCGATAGAACTTGTCGAAGATGTACGGTTGGTCGGCGAGCGGGATGCCAATGCCCGTATCGGATACCGTAAAAATTTCTTGATCATCTGCTTCGAGCAAATTCACCGTCACCGTGCCGCCTTCGGGTGTGTATTTGATGGCGTTGTCAATTAAGTTCGCGCTCATCTGTCTCAGGCGGATGGCATTACCCAACACGGGCGGCAAACTCTCCGGGATGTTGGCTACAAATTTTTGCCCCTTGAGTCCGGCTTTAGGAGATAAACCGTCGGCGGCATGTTTTGCTAGTCGGGCTAAACTCACCGGCTCCTTCTGCGTGTCAAAACCGGCTTCGATGCGCCCCAGATCAAGCAAGTCGGTGATGAGTGTGGTGATGGCATTGGCGCTGATCTCAATGCGCTTTATGAATTCATCTTGTTGAGCATTGATCGGCCCCACGCGCTTGAGCAAACCCACGTAGCCCAAGATCGCCGTCAACGGCGAGCGGAGATCGTGCGAGACGGTTGTGACAAATTCACTTTTGATTCGATCCAATTGTTTGAGATGCGTGATGTCTTGCATGATCACCGCGCGTCCTACTTCTGGAACAGAGGTGAGGCTGGCATTGAACACACGGTTGTCATCCAATATGATCTCGGTGCGTTTCTGGGGTGACGCCGCCGATTCGTGCGTGAGCAGATCACGCACTTCTTGATTAATGATGACATCGGTCACCAATTTCCCGGCGACGTGATTTTCATCCAGATTCAATACGGCGCGCGCCGGCGCATTGATCAAGACGATTCGATTTGAATCGTTCACGACGATCACACCGTCGCCCGTATGAGTAAGGATCGCTTCCAGTTTTAGACGCTCGGCGTTGGTGTGTTGGTAGAGCCGCGCGTTCTCAATAGCAATGGCGGCGTAATCGGCGAGAGCGTTGAGGGTGGTCACGTCGGTATCGGCGAAGGTACGGGCGTTGATGCGGTTATCCACGCCGAGTACGCCGAAGATTCGATTCTGCATCCGCAACGGGACATAGATCAGTGAGCGCACAAGATACGAGGTCTTGATCTTCTGCGGCATATTGGGTCCGAACAACATGGGCGTGCCGGTGCGGATCACTTCGCCCGCTAAACTGTCTTCGGATCGTAAACGAAAGGTGCGCACGAACTGATCATCAAAGTTGCGCGCGGCGCGCATGACGAGTTCGTGAGTATATTCATCAAGGAGAAGCAGGCTTCCCTCCTCGGCGTCGGTCAGGCTGACGGCGGCTTCCACCACGCGGCTCAACACCTGATCGAGATCAAGGGTGGAGGTGAGTGCGTGTCCGATGGATTGCAGAGTCTCCAGTTCACGTACACGCTTTTCGGTGGAATCGGCAACGGGAAGGCTCTTGCGTTGTTGAGATAAATGATAGCTAACGACTTTGAGGAGTACGTCGGTCTTGAGCGGTTTACGGAGGAAGGCGCTGACGTTACTAAGAGCGGCTTGAGCAATGACCTCTTCGGTTGCCTCGCCGCTGATTAGAATGAAGGGGACGTTGATGCTGTGTGAGGTGAGGGCGCGTTTGAGATCGAGCCCGTCCAAATTGGGCATACGCCAATCGGCGATGATGAGGTCGGGCTTTTTTTCGCGGGCGAGTCGAAAGGCAATCGCGCCGTCATCGGCAACGAGGACTTCGTAACCCGCAGGTTTTAGAACATAATCGGCGATAAATTCGCGCACTTCAGGCGAATCTTCAGCCACAAGAATTCTTTCACCGCTCACAAGTGTTATTTTACTCGCAATGTTTATTCAGAATAAGACCAAAATCGCGTAAAAAATCTTGGCGCAAAGACTTCGGAAGTCTAGCGCATTTTTTTAGGATTATTTCCCTAATGAATCGATCATTTGCATCGCCGTTGTGATCCGTTCGGCGGCAAGACGGAAGTGATCGCGCAAGCGTTCATTGAGCGCAGTGCCGCCCTCTTGCACGGCAAGGGCGATATACCCTTTTGCTTGGTCAAGCGGCAGGCGCAATTGATGACCAAACGCCAGCACCACTTCGTCTTTCGATTTCGCCGCTTTCAGTTCGTCGTAAGCTTGCTGCATCTGCCGCGCGCGATGTTCCAACGCCTGAAAGAGGCGCACGTTGACGACGGCGATTGAAGCGTAATCGGTGATGGCGCTTAACAAACTTTGATGATTGTCGCTGAAGGCTTTGGCGGATTTGTTGGCGACGGTTAACACGCCCACCACTTGATCGCGCGCTTTGATGGGCATGACGAGTGCAGCTTTGGCGATCTGGGCGATCTTGAATTGACTCATGCCTGCGCCGCTAATGTTCAAAGGTTCAGCCGACAACATGACTAGTGACGCCAGCCCATCATCCCAAGGCTGGCGCAGTTGAATCGTCGGCGGCAGATTCTTGGCGGCAAAAAGGATCGTTTGCTTGGAGGCTTCATCGGCTAATAACATCCACGCCATCTCGGCGCCGGTCATTTGCATTGCCGTTTCCACCAGACGGTTGAACAGAAGACCGACGTCGTTAAGATTCGTTACGGCTTTGCCAAGTTTGTGAAGCGTGTCGAGTTCTTTAACGCGCTCTTGCAGTTCTGCCGCGCTTTGATTCACTTTTTGTTGAAGTTGCCCGCGTTCTTTCTTCAACCGAATCTCGGCGGAGAGTTTGTCTACTACCGTGATCACTTCGGCTTCGCGCACGGGACGCACCAAATAATCGCGCGCGCCGAGTCGGAATGCGGCGAGAGCTTGTTGTTCGCCGCCGTGCGGCACGATGACGACGACGGGCTGTTCAAAGTTTTGTGATTTGAGCGCGCTTAAAAAATCTTTGCCGGAGAAACCGTGCAAGCTCATGCTGACGATGACAATATCCGGTTGCGCCGTCACTGCTTGCTGCACCGCCGAACCGCCGTCGGTTGCCATCGCCACCTGATAACCCGACGCGCCCAACACCTGTTTACCGATCAGGTCGAGCGAGTCGAGATCGTCGTCTACTACTAAAATTTTTTCGTTGGGTTTAGCCATAACAAATCAATGAACAATGAGGCAATGAGAGAAGGAACAATAATTATTCATTCTCTCATTGTTCATTTTTAATCCATCCATTCCACAATCGTTGCTTCGCCTTGACCCACGCCCACGCATAGAGTCGCTAAACCGTAATAGGGTCGTTTCTCGTTAGGGGCGCGGCGTTTCATTTCGTGTAAGAGCGTGCAAACAATTCGCACGCCCGATGAGCCGAGCGGATGCCCCAGCGCAATCGCGCCGCCGTTGACGTTGGTGATCTCGTGTTTGAAGTTCGCTTCTTGCATCACGGCGAGTGCTTGAACAGCAAAGGCTTCGTTGAGTTCGATGAGTCCAATATCTTCGATTTTTAAATTTGCGCGCCGCAACGCCTTGTGTGTTGCCGGCACGGGACCCAAACCCATGGTGCGCGGGTCAACGCCCGCCGCCGCGCTCGCCACCACACGCGCCAACGGTTTCAAGTTAAGTTCTTTCGCCTTCGCCGCAGACATCAGCAGCACGGCAGAGGCGCCATCATTTAAACTAGAAGCATTACCGGCAGTGACGGTACCCCCTGATCGAAAGGCGGGTTTTAATTTTGATAATGATTCGAGTGACGAATCGGATCGCGGCTGCTCATCACGCTCGATGATCGTCATCTCGCCTTTGTTCTTCACGGGGACGCCGACGATCTCATCCTTGAACTTTCCACTTTCAATCGCCGCGATTGCCCGTTTGTGACTCTCGAGGGCGAAGGCATCTTGTTGTTCGCGCGTGATGTGTTTAAATTTTTCCAGCGCGGCGACGTTCTCGGCGGTCTCGCCCATCGAGTCGTTGCCGTATTGATCTTTAATTTTTTGATTCGGATACCGCCAACCGAGCGTGGTATCCCAGGCGGTGATGTTTCCAAAAGCAAACGGCGTTTC
>JACRLA010000418.1 GCA_016215145.1 Chloroflexota bacterium | reverse complement strand
TGAAGTTGTTGACGCGCTTTATTCTTGGCGAAACTCAAGCGCATTCCCCAAAAATGGACGATTAGTCAAGAATGTACTAATTGATATGGGGGTCGCGGTTGGGCGCGAACTGGTTGAGGTTTTTGAAGTCAAGACTAGCACCGCACGATCCTATATTTACGCTGCAATCGGACAGCTTATGGTTCACGGAACATCAGATGAATGCCGAAGGGTATTAGTTTTGCCAGAAAAGGAACGCATAGATTCTGGACTCTTGGATGCACTTCACCGACTTAACATAGAGGTGATGAGATTCAAATTAGATGAAAAGAGCGCAAGAATTCTTTGATGCCCAATAAAGTCTTGCTCAGGACTAACTCCACATGAACTCCCGTCAACGCCTCCTTACCACCTTTAATCATCAAGAACCCGACCACATTCCCTTTGACATGGGCAGCACCCAAGTCACCGGCATTCACGTCGTTGCCTATCATAACTTGCGGGAGTATTTGGGTTTACCTAAAGTGAAGCCCGTGATGTGCGACGTGGTGCAGCAACTCGCCCTGCCCGATGACGATTTAGTTGAACAGCTCGGGATAGACGTGCGCGGACTCTTCCCGCTTAACAGTCATAACTGGAACATCGTCGAAGAGGAACACGAAGAGTATTGGGAATTCCACGATGAGTGGGGGCTGACCCAGCAGCGACTCAAACCCGAAGGCTTGTATTACTCTGTCTCTTTTAACCCTCTCGCCGATCCTGAAACGACGATTGACGATGTGCAGAAACATAAATGGCCCGACACAGGCGACCCGCGCCGTATTGCCGGTTTGCGTGAGTTAGCTCTCCAATATCGCGTGCAAGGCAAAGCGGTGATGATCAAAGGTGTGCTCGCCGGAATTTTTGAAATGGCGCAGCGCGTGCGCGGTATGGAAAATTTGTTGCTCGATCTCGCCGCCGACGAAGAACTGGCGATGGCGATTGTGGACAAGATGGTGGAGAGCAAGATCAAATTTTGGGAGATGGCTCTGCCGCCACTCGCCGACGTGATTGATGTCATCTCCGAAGCCGATGACTACGGCACACAATTCTCGCAACTCATCTCGCCCGATATGTTCCGCCGCCTCTTCAAACCGCGCATCGCCGAGGTCATTCGCTGCATTAAACGAAACGCGCCCAACGCCAAAGTTTTCTTTCACTCCGATGGCAACGTGCGCCCGATCATCCCCGACTTTATCGAGATAGGTGTAGACATTTTGAATCCGGTGCAGCCCAATGCGGCGGGTATGGATCCAATCGGCATCAAAAAAGATTTTGGCAAAGACCTGGTCTTTTGGGGCGCAGGAGTGGAAACGCAATCGGTCTTGCCCTTCGGCACGCCGCAAGAGGTGAAGGACGATGTGCGGCGCAACATTGACGCGCTGGCGCCCGGCGGCGGCTACGTCTTCAACACCGTGCATAACATCCAAGCCGATGTGCCGCCGCAGAATATCATGGCGATGATTGAGGCGTTGCGGAATGGGTAAAGCGAAATAAGCATTACGTATTTCGTATTGTGTATTGCGTGTTACGCAGAATGACCAATGACACTTACACCCGACTCCTTTCTCCCTCTCGAACTCGTCTTCAACCCCAATTGGTGGAATCACAACGCGGGCATTTCGTTTGACGAAAATTTTTATCTCGACAGCGAAACGCGAATCAAAAACGATGTCACCATGCGGCGCGTGCTGCACCAGCGGTATAGCGCCTTGGGATTGGGAGAGGAGAGTCCGCAACCGCGCCCGATCATCGGCTCGATGCACGTCGCAGGTGGTTTTGTGATCCCGGCATTATTTGGATCACCGATTCAATTTGAATCGAACGCCGCGCCGCAAGCCGAGTCGCTCAATCTCACAGTTGAACAGATCGAAAAACTTGAGAAGCCCGATTTCAAAAACACATTCCCCATGAACCGTCTCATCGCCGACATGGATGCGCTGGAAGCGAAACACGGTTACGTGGTGGGCGACCTCAACACCGATGGCGTGTTGAATACAGCCTATCAACTTTACGGGCAAGATTTGTTTTCGGATTTTTACGAAGCGCCGCATCGCGCGCGGCGATTGCTCGACATCATCGGCGAGTTGATCGCCGACGTTGCCAACTACATTCACAGTCGCACGCGCAGTTATTCCATCGCCGTCAATCGCATGGCGGCGCGCCTCACGCCGTCGCCGTTCTTGCATGGCAACTGCTCGGTGCAAATGATCTCACCCGATAGTTACCGCGAGATACAGTTGCCGATTGAACAACGACTGGCGGCGAAATTACAACCTTACGGCATTCACCACTGCGGAAGCAATTTACATCTGATCGCTTCCGAATATGCGAAAGTAGAGGCGAGCTATTTTGAAGTGGGCTGGGGATCGGACGTGACGCGGTCTCGCCAGTGGCTGCCGAATGCCTTCTTCAACTTGCGTCTGAGTCCGGTGCGGATGCTGCAATGCACGCCGCAAGAGATCGCGGCAGATACAGAAAAAGTTTTGCAAGCGGCTGGCTCGCTAGAGAAAGTTGGTATTTGCTGCATCAACATGGACGATGGCACCCCTGACGAAAATATCTTTGCGATGTTTGAAGTCGTACAAAAATATAGAAAGTATGGCGCGTAGGGGCGACTCTTGCAGTCGCCCAATTGGGCAACCGCAAGGGTTGCCCCAACAAGGAGAAAAAATGACGAACGAAGAACTTATCACCTTACTGCACGATCAAACTATCATCGGCAAGATCAACGAAGTAAAAACATTGACGCAACAAGGACTTGATGCGGGGATCGATCCGAGCGACCTACTGTACAAAGCATTGTTGCCCGGCTTGCAAGAAGTCGGGCGGCGTTTTGAGACGGGCGTGTTCTTTGTGCCAGAGATGCTCATCGCCGCTAAAGCGGTGGCGGGCGCACTCGCCATTTTGCGTCCATTACTCGCGGCGAAGGGTGAACAAAAAGTTGGCAAGTTTTTGATGGGCACCGTGAAAGGTGATGTGCATGACATCGGCAAAAATTTGTGCAACATCATGCTCGAAGGCGGCGGCTTTGAAGTGATTGATATTGGCGTGAACGCCACGCCCGAAAAATTTATT
>JACRLA010000417.1 GCA_016215145.1 Chloroflexota bacterium | reverse complement strand
GCATAACCGACAATTTTCGCCAGCGGTTGCTTGCCGTTCTTTTCGGCATACTCGCGGCTTGAAACCACCACTGCCGCGCCGCCGTCATTTAACCCGGGCGCGTTGCCCGCCGTGACTCTGCCGCCGTCTTTCTTGAACGCCGGTTTAAGTTTTGCCAACACGTCGAGCGACGTATCTTTGCGCGGGCACTCATCTACTTCGATCACCGTTTGCTTCTTGCCTTCGTTGATCGTCACCGGCACGATCTCGTTTTTAAATTTTCCGGCTTCTTGCGCCGCGATTGATTTTTGATGACTCTCTAACGCCAAACGATCCATCGCTTCACGAGTCACTTCGTATTCGTTGGCGATGAACTCGGCGGCGTCACCCATCATCCAACCTTCAATCGAACACCACAAGCCATCGTAGATCACGCTGTCCAACATTTGTTGATGACCGAACCGCGCCCCTTGTCGGGCTGACGGCATCATGTACGGCGCGCGGCTCATGTTCTCGATCCCGCCCGCCACCAGCAATTGTGAGTCGCCCGCTTTGATCGCTTGCGCCGCTTGCATGATCGCTTTCATCCCCGAACCACAGGCTTTGTTGATCGAGAATGCGCCAACGTTATCGGGCAGCCCGGCGTGAACAGCAACTTGCCGCGCCGGAGATTGCCCCGACCCGGCGGCGACCACTTGCCCGATCAATACTTCTTCGATCTGCGAAGCGTCAATACCTGCGCGTTCGACGGCGGCTTTCACGGCAATCGCGCCCAAGTGCGGCGCATCAACACTCGACAGTGTTCCGTTAAATTTTCCAATCGGCGTGCGCGCCCCACTGAGGATGACGGCGTCGGTTGGTCTCTTGCCATTTGTTGACATGGTATGTCTCCTTGAAATTAGTTGATGTTCGTAGTCTAGCCCCTTGTGGGCGATCTACGCGCACAAGGCGCGAGGCTGCCCATCTGGTGATTACTATAACGAAGGCTGACAAAAATGTTAGTGATGTTTGTGAGAAATTTTTGGGAAGTTAAGCGGGTATCGTGATGGTTTTATAGCGTGCCGGAGTTGCAGATGAGTTACGCGCTAACCCTACGCGCCTTTTTCTCTGCCCACGAAGAGCACCAAGAACCACGAAGATATTTTTAGTGCAACTTCGTGAACTTCGTGGGAGAAAAATCATTTCACCACAATTCTCGCAATCGCTTATACGTCTCGTCAATCAGTTCGGGGATGACGCGCGTGTTGGAGATGACGGGCATAAAATTGGTGTCGCCGTTCCAGCGCGGCACAATATGTAGATGCACATGCCCCGGCACGCCCGCGCCCGCCGCCGCTCCGATGTTGATGCCGATGTTGAAGGCATGAGGGTTGTACGCTTTTCGCAACACGCCCACGCAGTGCTGGCTCAACGTCATCATCTCCGTCACCGCGTCGGTAGACATATTTTCAATGCTCTCGACGTGATCAAGCGGCACGATCATTAGATGACCGTTGTTATAAGGATACAGATTCAAAATCACAAAACAATGCGCGCCGCGATGCAGGATAAATGTTTTGTGATCGTCCTCCGGCGTCGCCAGCGCGCTGCAAAAAATACATCCGTCTTTGAGAGGTTGAGTGCCGGTTAAGTAAGTCATGCGCCATGGAGTCCAAAGATGTTCCATCGTTTTGTATTTTAGCAGATTTGCTATACTAATCGCCGCCATGAATCGTCAGATTTATTATCATCGCGTGATCGACTCGACCAACGACGAAGCCAAACGCTTAATTGAAAAAGGCGAACCGCACGGCACGCTGATCATCGCCGATGAACAAACTGCCGGGCGCGGACGATCTGGACGATCATGGGTGACGCCGCCGATGAGCGCGGTAGCCATGTCGTTAATTTTGCGACCCACCGCTCCCGCCCCTCTTCACCTGACTCAAATTTCGTTGTTGGGCGGCCTCGTCGTGCTAGAAGGAATTAGAAAGGTATCTTCTCAACAATCTGGGGTAGGGGCAAGCCTTGCGCTTGCCCAACGGGGCGACCGCAAGGGTGCGCCCCTACATTTTGAGAAGATACTTAGAAAGATTATGGAGTCGAAGTCTCTGACTTCGGTCAACGTCTTGCCCACTCGCTCCGCTCGGGGTGCTTCGCAAGACGTTGATTCCGTTAAACTTAAATGGCCCAACGACGTGCTGATCAACGGATCAAAAGTTGCAGGTGTGTTGGCGGAATCACTTTTTGTGGGGGATCGTTTGGAAGCGGTCATTGTGGGCATGGGCGTCAACGTCAACGCCGCGCCGCCGCCCGATCTTAAATTGGAATATCCGGCAACGTGTTTAGCCGATGTGTTGGGGCATCAAGTAAATCGTGAAGACTTAATAACCGCCATCATCGAATCGTTTGACGCACGTTACTCTCAACTTGGCACAAAAGATTTAACCGAAGCGTGGTCGGCGCATTTGGCGATGAAAGGGCAGGGGGTTCAGGTCCTCGGCATCACCGAGACAACGAGCGGCACGTTGGAGGGAGTCACAAGTGAGGGCGCGCTGTTAATCCGCTTGGCGACGGGCGAGCTCAAAACGATCTTGGCGGGTGATGTGCATTTGCGAGATAAAGACTTCCGAAGTGCTTCGCATAAAACTTCGGAAGTCTGGTATGCAACTTGCATCTAAATTGTGTTGAGAGTAAACTGATGATCAGAAATCTCGGAGGATGAATTATGTTTGACGATCTACGTTCTCAAGCCGCTACGCCTTTTGATGACGACGAACAGGAAACCGCGCCCCAGCCAACCGCGCGCACGGTGAAATCGAAACCTGTAACAGGCAGACTGCCCACCGCCACTGCCGCCGCGCCCGCTCAAGCCGGGACTGCAAAGAAGGTGGTGCGGAGAAAGAAAAAAATGCCGAGTGAGGTTCCGTTGTTGGGTCTCACCGCTGTTCAACGCTTTGTGGTAGCGATTATGATGTTTATGCTGGTGGCGGTGTTTGGCTTTGTGGCACTGCTTGTTGCCGGGTCAATCGTGTTGCCGTTGTAATTGGCTGTCGTGCAAAAAATAAAACGGGATCGGTGTTGAGCCGGTCCCGTTTTTGATTCTGTTGCTTGCCTGTCATTGCGAGCGTTCTTCGCGGAGCGGAAAGCAATCTCAGACTTTACCGACACGAGATTGCTTCGTCGCGAAGTGCGCTCCTCGCAATGACGGTTACCGCTTCGGCATTCGCTTCGAGGCAAATTGCAAAATGCGCGAGATGGTCTGGGCGTAATCGTAACCGGCGGTGCGCGCCGAGCGCGAGAAGCCGCCTTCGAGGGTGATGTCAGGATTCGAGTTCACGTCTAACACGTAGGGGATGCCGTCGCGCACGCGAATATCAATGCGCCCATAATCGCGCAGCCGCATCACGCGGTAAGCGTCCTTCGCCGTTTTCTCAATTCGTAATCGCAATTCATCCTCTACAGGCGCCGGGCAGATGACGGGGGTCATGCGAAAGGCTTCCGTGTTGGCGTCCCATTTAGAATCATATGAGACGAGTCGCTCGTGATAATCGCTGAAGCCGCCGAAGTCAATCATGGCAAGCGGCAGCACCGAGAGCCGTCCGTTGCCCCACAACGACACGTTGAATTCGGCTCCATCAATAAAATCTTCGACCAGCGCCGGTTGATGCCACGTATCGAGAACGTATTGCACGCGCTCCTCAAGTTGTTCCACGTTATCCACAATGGCTTCAGAGGTGATGCCGTTGGAGCAATGTTCAGAGGCGGGCTTCACCATCGCCGGAAAATTTTCCCAGTCACCGCACTCGGCGGTGGTGTAAGTTTTAGAGATCGGCGTGGAGACGTTGTTCTTGATGAGATGTTCTTTGGTGAGGGCTTTATCGGTGGTGATGTTGAGGGCAGAGGCGTCGGCACCGGTGTAGGCGAAGCCGAGCGACTCGAGGACGGGAGGGATTCTATCGTAAGCCATCGGCGCGCCGTCAACGCCTTCGCACCAATTGAAGACCACGTACTCGCGTGGATCAAAATACTGAATGGGCGCGGCAATGTCTTGACGCACCTCGGCGCTCTCAACGTCGTATCCAAGTTCCATCAACCCGCGCCGCATTCGCCGGATCGCCACGTCTGACACTTCGGTGTCGCCTGTCGTCCAGTTGCTCATCACGTTGTGCAGGATGACGACTTTAAATCTTGGCGATTCGTTCTTGATCGCGTTTTCAGTTTCACTACTCATCGGCACGATGCGCCGCGCGCGATAGTGAAAGGCAACACTGGGGGTGGGACTAGCCACAGCTAACATAAATTTATATTCCCGATTCCTCTTTGAACATCGTAGCAATTTTTTGATCGTGAGTCAATAACCTAACCTTAAAATTGCGGAGTGCGGATTTCGGATTGCCGAACGATGGTCGTCACGATCCGATCACACGTCACGCCTCACGCCTCACGATTCGACAATCCGATAAACATAAACACACAGATCATCACCCGCCCGATAATAATCTCGCAGGCGCGATTCAAGTTTGCAGCCCATTCGCTCATAAAATTTTTGCGCGCGATCATAATGTGCCGTGCTGCTCGTCCAGATGATCAACATTCTCCCGTTTCGATTTTTTATTTCTTCAATCACGCGATCAAACAACGCCCGCCCCACACCCTGACCGTGTTCATTCGCTTCGGCGACGATCCAATACAGATCGAAAGTTGAATCTGTCATCGGCGTGGGACCATAACAGGCGTAGCCAACTACACGATCACTTTTTTTCGCCGAGAGAAAGTTGTAGCCGCTCACTTTGGCGTCGCGCACGTAGCCGTCGAACAACTCTAGCGGCACGGTCAGTTCATCGCCCACAAAGTTTCCGGCGGCGCGGGTCACGCGCTCGATGTCGGCGCGCTCGGAGGGGAGGGAGGGGTAGATGTGTAACACGGACGTATTTCGTATTTCGTATTCCGTGATACGCACTACGGAATACGAAATACGCATGAGCTAAAGTAGCCCATGCCTCCTAATCGCCGCATCCAAAACCCGATTCACCAATTCGGCGTGCGAGATGTTGACGGCGGCGGCTTCGATGACGAGATCACTGATGATGGGCGTGAGTCCGGGCAAAGGATTAATTTCTAAAATATAAGGTTTGAAATTATCGTTTTCGTCTAAACGAAAATCTACGCGCGAGAAATCGTGGCAGCCACACACACGGAAGACGGCGGCGGTCAGCCAATTTAATTCTTCCATCTGTTCGCGTGAGAGCGGGGCGGGGCAGAGATAGGTGATCTGTTCGGCGAGTTCGGTCTTGAGGCGGTTGGTGTAAATGCCTTCGGTTTGTTGATACGGTTTGAGGTCTACTTCCATCGGCGGCAAAAACAGCAACCCACCGGCGCGGATGTCGTCGAGATCGCCCGGCGTGCGGCGGCGTGTTCCATAGAGTCGTTGCGGCAAACGCCGCGCCGAAAACCCGCCGATGTTGCCGACGATGCCCAGCGTCACTTCGCGTCCGGCGATATATTTTTCAACCAGCGCGGTTTGTTTGTAAGTCTGAAAAACGAATCGCAATTGCTCGCGCAATTCTTTTTCATCGCGCACAATAGATTTAGAACTGATGCCCACACTCGTTCCCTCTCGCGCCGGTTTTACGAACAGCGGAAAGATCATATCGTCGTCCAGTGTTTCGTTTTCATTTTCAAAAGTTTGAAACGCCGGTGTGGGCAGTTCGTGCCAGTTAAGCAAACGCTTCGTCATCGGCTTGTCGAGGCACAAGGCAAGAGTCAACACGCGCGAGCCGGTGTAAGGCAAGCGCAGCATTTCTAACAACGCCGGAATTTGTGATTCGCGCGAGTCGCCGAAATGCGATTCGCAGATATTGAAAACGAGATCAGGGCGGTTCGCGCGCAGCTTGTCTACCACCGACAGATCGCCCTCGTAGAACACTGCCTCATGCCCGCCTTGTTGAATCGCCGCGATGATCGCCTCAGGTGTTTTCTCCGAATCGAGATCGTCCCAATAATCATCGCTCAAGTCGTCAAACTTGGGCGCGTTCTTTTTTAAATTTGCCAGCACAGCTATTTTTAATTTACGAGACATTGGTTGCTCCAATAGAAGTTGGACGTTGGATGTTGGATCGCTTGCCGTTTGTTTTGCGTTTTGTTGTTACTTCTAAACCATGCCGCTTGATCGCCGCATTCAACACCGCCACGATCAACTGCGAGTGCGTCCAGCCTTCGGCTTCGGCGCAGATCGTCAAGTCTGAGATCGGCGTGAGTCCGGGTAGCGAATTGATTTCTAAAATGTAGGGCGTGCCATCGCGCGCGAGACGAAAGTCCACGCGGCACACATCAAAGGAATGGGTGAGGCGAAAAGTTTCTAGCGTGAGGCGGCGCACGCGAGCGGCGAGCGACTCATCCAACGGCGCCGGGCAGAAACAGTGAAACGAGTCCGCTAAATCAATTTTTAATTTGTGCGAATACACCGGCTCGGTGCCGGGTGGATAGACCGAGTGATCTATTTCTGAAATTGGGAAGAAATGGATTCCGCCGTATTCTACGGTGACGCCGTCTTTGCTGTGTAACTCTTGTTCGTTAATCGGACTCGCCAGCGCGTGTGATGCCAAGTTCCCCACCAACCCGCATGTCAAGTCCCGACCTTCCACGTAGTCCTCAACAAGAACACTCTGCCTGTAGCTTTGGATCAAATAACCCACTCGCTCGCGCAAATTTTTTTCGCCCGTAATGATTGACTTGTCGGCGATGCCCTTGCCCGTGCCTTCGCGATTCGGTTTAGCGAAAAGTGGAAAACGCAAATTTGGATCGAGCGGATCCTCGGCGTGAAAAAATTCTTGGAAGCGCGGCGTGGGCAAACCGTGATGCAACAACACACGCTTGGTCATCGCCTTGTCG
>JACRLA010000099.1 GCA_016215145.1 Chloroflexota bacterium | reverse complement strand
GCGCCGCGTTGGATTCAGCATATCGGTTTGGAGTGGCTGCACCGATTGATCCAACAACCGTGGCGATGGAAGAGGATGATGGCACTGCCGAGGTTTGCGATTGCGGTGATACGTGAGGCGTGAGACGTGATGCGTGATAGGTGAGGCGTGATACGTGATGCGTGATGCGTATTGCGTATTCCGTTGTTACGCAACACGCCATACGCCATCTGCGATACGCCATCCGCCATCCGCGATACGCGATACGCCATTCGCCATTCGCCATCCGCGATATGCCATCCGCCATCCGCGATACGCGATATAATCGCTTCTGGAGGAACAATCCGATGACTCCTAAAGAACTCAAAGACAACGAAAAGAAAGTACTTGCCTGGATCGAGAAAGCCGGCGCGATCAGCCCTAGCCAACTCGCCGCCGAGACTCAAATTCTGCCGCAAGAAATGTGGGAGATGATCAACCAGCTAGCTGAAAGAGATTTGGTGATGCTGCGCGACGACCCTGACAGCGTGGACGGCAAATTGATCTTCGCCGCGCCGATGTCGAAGGCATCTATCAAGATGCAAGCCAAACCCGATCAGGACGAGCCATGAAAGACGATCTTCGCAACCGGTTTAATTTTTGGGCGACGTCCAGTTTGCTCTCCATTGCCGTGCTGGCGGTACTGCTCGCCATGCCGCTCGACCTGATGAATTTGAATCCCGTCGTTCTTCTATTGCAAACGCGAATCAAAGATGCGCTCGGTTCACTCACGCCGTTCATCGCCGTCGGCGCGTTGGGCGCGGCGGTGGGCTTGGCAGAACTCACCTCAACCTTTGAAGATTATCCGCGCGAAGCGATTATGACTCAGTGGGGACAGTATTTAATTTGGCTCAACGGCGGCACGGCAGTGCTGGCTTTTTTCATCGTCCGCTTCTACGCCCCAGCCGAGACCAACATCTTTTTATTAATCCTCATGGTCGGGCTGGGTTTTCCGACTCTCATCCGCACCAACTTCACCTTCGCCAAACAATTCGGCGGCGATGGCAAAGGCGATATGGGAATCAATCTCGGCTGGCTCTACGAACAATTTCAGACGCTGTGTAAAAAACAAATTGACGTGGAGTTGATGACCTTCCGCCGCAAGCAAGTGGATCGTTTGTTGACGCGCTACCCCACGGTGCAAGAGTTGTATCAGACCGCGCTGTATACGATCAAAGCGCGAGCAACATTTACCAAAGCCGAAGAGGAAACGAAGCTGAGTGAGCTGCAGCAGAAGATCGATCCGAAATTTCCGATTGAGGCAGCGCGCACCGAAATCGGTTTGTTGATCTTGGAAGTGGGCGGCATTGCTTACGTGGATTTATTGGTGGAAGCGCGGCGCGAATCGGCGACGCCCGTTGCGGCGGCGGTTGCCGAAGCGAGCCGTGGAGCCGCCGCCCCTGCGGCTGCCGCCTCCGCATTGGCTGGCGGCGCCACCGATTCCGAATCGGTGGTGAAGAAGTTAGTCGAGATGCCGTTGGATGATCTCGTAGCGTTTGGATCAGATCTGCTCAAATCCAGCGATGAGCAGGCATGGGTTAAGAAAGCGGCGCAACCGCAAAGCAACATCACCGAAGTGCAGCAGAAAGCGCCCATTGCTTATTATCTTGTTTCACGATTGGGGGGCGATGCGATAATGCGCGCCTTACAAAACAAAAACGATTCCTCTGACAATAAATCGTAACCCGGATCGCTCGCTTCCACCTTACCTATCAAGGTAACTACTCAACCACTCCGTCATTGCGAGCGTTCTTTGCGAAGCAATCTCGCTCGCGCTTTGAGATTGCTTCGTCGCACAGAACGCTCCTCGCAATGACGCTGAGCAGTTACCTATCAAGGCGCAAAGACATAGCAGCATCTCGCTGAAACAAAAAGTCTTTGCGCCTTTTTGTTTTCAAGCCGAAGTGAAAATACACAACAATTTTATTTGTCCGCCCCAACGCAAAGGATACACTGGCAAGGCAAGGTGACTCTTTATGAAGACTGTTGGTTATCTAGCAGCAACCCGTTGGTCTCAACGCACACGTCTCATCATTTCCATTGTGGCTTGGGCGATCTACGCCCTGACATTTTTCCCGATTGCCGCCTTCGCCGGAGAATCTACCGGAACTCTGGTCACCGTGCCGATCATCGTTACCGCTTGGGTGTTCGGTTTGCGCGGCGGGTTGTTGGCGGCATTACTTAACATCCCGATCACTGCCGTGTTGTTCAGTCTCGGCGGCAGGTCGGGTTGGAATATCCTATACCAACGTTGGGCTGGCATCGCGGCAGGGTTAATGATCGGTCTGGTGACAGGCGGGTTAAGCGAATTGTTGAGGCAGCTGCAGCAAACATCCGCCGCGTTGCGCCAAACGCGGGACGAATTAGAAAAGCGCGTGGAAGAGCGAATGGCGCAACTCGCCGAAGCAAACACATCGTTGGAAGAAGCGCTGCAAACCACGCTCGCCCGCGAACAAACGATCTTAGCCGCGCAAGAATCGCAAGCGCATCTGGCGGCGATTGTCGAATCATCGGAAGATGCCATCATCAGCCAGAATACCGAGAGTCAAGTCTTGAGTTGGAACAGCGGAGCGGAACGCCTCTACGGTTACACCGCCGAGGAAATGATCGGGCAGCGACTCACGGATAAGCTTCCCCCCGAGCAACAAACAGAAGGCTGGCAGATCTATGACCGTATTATGAACGGCGAAGTGATAAAAAATTATGAAACGGTGCGAAGGCGCAGAGACGGCAGAGATATTAATGTCTCCATGTCGGTCAGCCCCATTCGAGACGCAGACGGCAAGCCAAACGGAATCTCGGTTATTGCGCGCGACATTACCGAGCAGCAGCAACTGGAAAATCGTTTGCGCGAGAGCGAAGCCCGTCTGCGGGCGATTGCCGAAGCAACGCCCATCCCGATCATGATCAACACAGTAGACGAGGGCATTACTCGCTACGGCAACCCGGCGCTGGCTGACATGATGGGGTTGCCGCTCGAAAAATTAATAGGCGATCGCGCGACGAGCTTTTATGTCTACCCCTCGGAGCGGGCGGAAATTATTAACGATCTGAAGACGCACCGTTCACTTCGCAATTACGAAGTGCCGTTAAAGCGCGCCGATGGAACGCCGCTTTGGGTCTCACTCTCCAGCGAACTGATCACCTTTAACGACGAACCCTGTGTCTTGACCGGCTTCTACGACATTACCATCCGCAGACGTGTCGAGGAACGCGAACGGGCAATCACTCAAGGTTTGCGAGCCGTGGTGGAAGCGGCAGACGAATTGTTGGGTTACGACGATCTCGATACGCTCTATCGCCGCGCGGTGGAACTGGCGCGCGAGAAGCTTAGGGTGGAACGGTGTGCGATATTCTTGCTCGATCCATCGAAGGAGCATTTGTGGGGAACTTACGGCACGGATATACAGGGCAATACAACAGACGAGCGCTGGCTGCAAATCTCTGCCGCGCCGCACACCCACAAGTTCAACACGAGCAGTCTAAAGTGGCATACTCGTTTAGAGAATGAGCGAACAACTATAGAGAACGGGCGACTTAAAGTCATTGGCGTCGGTTGGGCGGTCACCACCGTCATCCGCACCACAGCCGGTCCGTTGGGTGTGTTTATCAACGATGCGGCGATCTCCAACACGGACTTGGATGAGGCGACGCAAGAATCAATAGCGATCTACTGTTCATTGTTGGGGCAGATCATCGAAAGCAAGCTCGCCGAGAAAGCCATTCAAGAATCGCTCAAAGAAAAAGAAGTGCTGATCAAAGAAGTGCATCATCGCGTGAAGAACAATATGCAAGTGATCGTCAGCATGATCAACTTGCAGTCGGATTACATTACCGACGCCAAAGCGTTAGCGATCTTCGGCGACACGCAGCACCGTGTGCGGGCTATGGCGTTGGTGCATGAAAAACTGTATCAATCGAACAACTTGGCGCAGATTGATTTCCGCGATTACATTGAGCATCTGGCGTCGTCGCTGTTTCATTCTTACAGCCCTTACGCCAGCCGCATAACTCTGCACGTAGATGTCGGCGACGTGGCGTTGAGTGTGGACTCGGCTATCCCCTGTGGGCTGATCGTCAATGAGTTGATCTCCAACGCCCTCAAGTATGCGTTTCCCGATAATCGTCCGGGCGAATTGATCGTGCGCTTGCGCGAAGCCGATGCAGGTTGGATCGAGATGAACGTCGAAGACGATGGCGTTGGACTCCCCAACGAGTTGGACCTTCGCAACACGGAATCTTTGGGAATGCAGTTAGTGTACTCCTTGGCAAAACAAGTGGGCGGCACATTGGATTTGAATCGGGAACACGGCACGAAGTTCAGGCTGCGCTTCCCAATACGCTCAGGCAGATGAATTTATGACTCCAGCAAATGTTTTGATTGTCGAAGATGAAAATATCATCGCCCTCGATCTGAAACGGATACTGATACGATCCGGTTACGCCGTCAGCCACATTGCCAATTCTGGCGACGAAGCTCTGGCGGCCGTGGCGGCAGCCCCGCCGGATGCGGTGTTGATGGACATCGGCTTGGGCGGAGAGATGGACGGCATCCAAACGTCGCAACATATTTTGGAGCAGCTCGACATCCCCATTATCTTCGTCACGGCAAATTCGGATTTGGCGACGGTGAGAAAATCGCAAAACGCCAATCCGTTTGGTTATGTGCTTAAGCCTTTTGATGAACGCGAGATCAGTATTGTTCTGGAGATGGCGTTCTTCAAACATCAGGCGGACAAAGAAGTAAAAGAGAGCCGGCGTTGGCTGTCGGCAATTTTGCAAAGCATCGGCGAAGGGGTGATTGCTACCGACTCGAATGGGAGGGTGAAATTTATAAATCCGATTGCGCTGCGGCTTACCGGATGGAAAGAGGCAGAAGCGAGTGGACGGCTTTTACCGGAAGTGTTCAACGTTATTTATCGCGAGACGCGACAGGCGCTTGATAACCCGGTGGAAAGCGCGCAGCACAACAAGCAAGCGCTGAGCTACGCGAATTTAACCGTGCTGATGCAAAAAGACGGGGGCGAGATTCCTATTGATATATTTGTCTCACCCATCACAGATGACAAAGCGAACTTGAACGGCGTCGTTTTAACTTTCCGGAAGACACCCGGTAAAGCCAACTAGCAGACTATCGGAGAAACCCGTTTTCTCCTTACGCAAAACACGCCCGCGTCATTGCGAGTCTTCGAGAAGCAATCTCAAAGCGTGACCGAGATTGCTTCGTAAAGAACACTCGCAATGACGTCAGCAGTTCAATGGACGTAAATCTAGTTTATATTTTTCGGATATGAAATTCTTCAACTGGGTTAACACAGGGGCAACAATAGATAGCGGGGACGATGGGCGCAGTAAACGCGTTTTATTTTCGATTCTGCTTTTGTCCTTAAGTGGATCCATCCTCTTTCTGGTTATCGGGCTGGCTCTCAGCAAACCGGACATCACCCGAACAAGTTTCTTGTTTGCCGCGCTCACGTTATTTTGTTTGTGGCTGTTCCGTCGCGGGCATCAGACCCTGCCGCGCTTTTTAATGCCCTTGGCGCTGCTGCTCACTTTAAATTATCACCTGATAGTCGGCTACGGTTTAAATGACGTTGTGATTATTTTGTACCCGTTGGTTTTAGTCTTTGCGGCGTTGGTCGTCAATATGCGCCTGACACTGGCATTGCTCGGCATTGCCATTCTCTCCCTCTTCGCCATCGTCTATTTGGAGACACAAAATTTCTTTTCGTTCCGACTCCCTCTGGAATATCTGGACGCCTTTACGGCTTCCATTGGATTGATTGTCACAACTGTTTTGACGAAAGTCGTTGCCGAGGACTTGCGTCGCAGTTTTCGGCAAGTGCAGCAAAGTAACCGCCTGCTGCAAGCCGAGATCACCGGACACGATCAAGCGGATCGTAAACTGCAACAACGCGCCGAGGAAATGTATCTGCTGTATCAAATGGGCATTGCCCTCACCGGCAAGCAAGACCTCTACCATGCGCTGCGGGCAATGGTAAAAGAACTCAAACGGTTAATGATCACCGACGCCTTTCACGTCGCGCTCTACAACCCCCAAACAGATATGCTGACGTATCCTTTATTCTTAAACGTGGAAGAGGATTTACAAATCCCCCCGCGCAAACTGAGCGATAACCCCGGCTTGTCGGGAGAAGTGATCGCCACCCGCCAGACTCTCTATATCCCCGACATCACGAACCCT
>JACRLA010000157.1 GCA_016215145.1 Chloroflexota bacterium | reverse complement strand
GAAGCGTTGGCAAAAAATATGAAGAACGTCACTGACATCGTGCCGTCGTTTCAACGTACCATGACGGTCACTTACGGCTCCAACACGCAAGATTTAGCGGCGATTGCCACCACCTCCCGATTCTGGGTGGTGCGGTCTTACGAAGTGGAGGACGGTCGGTTCATCACCGAATCGGATCGGGCGACGCGCGCGCGGGTGGCGGTGATCGGCGCGCAAACGGCGAAAGATTTTTTTGGCGGGCTGAGTCCCATCGGGCGCGAGATCAAAGTGAGCGGAGTGGGGTTTGAAGTGGTGGGGATGTTGAAAGCGAAAGGTTCGTCGGGCTTTGGACCGAACCCGGACGCGGTGGTGATCGTGCCGTTAGAAACGGGTTACGACAAACTGTTTGGCTCGGCGGCGGTGATCGGCGGCAGGTTAAGAGTCACCGATATTTCAATGTCGGCAGAATCGCCCGACGTGGTTGAGGAAGTGATGGTGCAGACTGAGCGCATCCTGCGCCGTCAACGCGGAAAAAGCTTGAGCGACCCCCTTGACTTCACCGTATTGAGTCAAGCGGCGTTTCTCGGAATTTTAAATGCCATCACGGCAACGCTCACCGCGTTTTTGGGTTTCATCGCCGGCATCTCGCTGCTGGTAGGCGGCATCGGCATTATGAATATCATGCTCGTCTCGGTCACGGAACGCACGCGCGAGATCGGTTTGCGTAAAGCAGTGGGCGCAACGCGCATGAGCATCTTGATTCAGTTTCTCATTGAGACGCTCGTCTTGAGTTTGCTCGGCGGCGGCATCGGAATCTTTTTGGGGTGGTCAACGGCGATGATCGTGCGCCTCATGGATTTGGTGAAAGCCGAAGTGTCGCTCGACTCGGTTCTTTTAGCCTTTGGCTTGTCGGCGGCGGTGGGAATCTTTTTTGGTTTGTATCCCGCCTTCCGCGCCTCACGCTTGCAGCCGATTGAAGCGTTGAGGTATGAATAGCAGATCGCAAATGGCGAATAGCGGATAGCAAAATCGTATTTGTAGAGACGTTGCGCTGCAACGTCTCCGTAGGTTAAAGAAAAATCTTCGGTTAAAGAAAAATCTTCAATGAAAGGTTCATTATGACAGCACAAATAATTGATGGAAAAGCAGTTGCGGCGGCGGTTCGGAATGATGTTAAAGAAGAAGTGACGAAGCTGCGCGCTAAAGGCATTGTTCCCGGACTGGCTACGGTGTTAGTGGGCGCGCGCCCGGACAGCATGAGCTACGTCACCGCCAAGCGGCAGGCGTGCGCCGAACTCGGCATCGAGTCATTTCCGAACGAATTGCCAGAGACCGTTTCGCAAGCGGAGGTACTTGCCTTAGTTAATAAATTGAGCGCGGATGCAAAAGTGAATGGCATTCTGGTTCAGTTGCCATTGCCCAAGCACATTGACGAAGAAAGCATTCTCAACGCCGTCAGCATCAACAAAGACGTTGATGGTTTCCACCCGATCAACGTCGGCAAGTTGGGGATGAAAGGCCGCGAACCGTTGTTCGCGCCCTGCACTCCGGCAGGCGTCATCGAATTATTGGATCGCATCGGCGCAACGATCAGTGGTAGCCGCGCCGTTGTGTTGGGGCGAAGCAACATCGTCGGCTTGCCCGTGTCGCTCTTACTATTAGGTCGTGATGCCACGGTGACGATCTGTCACAGCCGAACAAAAGATTTAGCTTCTGTAGTGCGCCAAGCCGATATTTTGGTGGCGGCAATCGGCAAGCCAAAATTCGTTACGGCAGATATGGTGAAGCCCGGCGCGTACGTGATTGATGTCGGCGTGAACAGCCTCCCTGTGTTGAATCCAGATGGCTCGCAAGCCATCAGCGAGAAAACGGGCAAACCCAGAACCAAACTCGTCGGCGACGTTGACTTTGAGGCGGTGAAAGAAGTGGCGGCGGCGATCACCCCCGTACCGGGTGGCGTCGGTCCCATGACCATCGCCATGTTAATGAAGAACACCCTGCGCGGCGCGAAGGCGGCGCACGGCATAACGTAAATTGTCGCTCTCTACCCGCGTCCTCGCGGAGCAAGTTATTCAGCCAAAACTAGAACACACCGCGAAGACGCGAAGAACGCGAAGAAAGAATCTAAAAAACTTTGCGCCCTTTGCGTCTCGCCGTAGGCGTCCTGTGGATGCGGTTTTCTCTAGGTTGAATTCGGTTGAGTAGTGCCAGTTGCCAACGCCTCAAAACCACTTACAATAGTGATCAATGGTTGACGGCGCAAAGAGTGATCTCAACGAAAATCCTTTGGCGTGGTTGCGTAATCGCTGGGGCATCGTCGGCGGTGTCGCCATCCTCTACACCATCCTCTACGCTTTATGGACATATTTCCACTGGGGGAATTCAAGATTTAATCCACTGATCGCCAACCTTGCCTTCTTCCCCATCACCTTCTTCACCCTCATCGCCTCGTGGCGAGTCTACGCCGACAACACACTTCATCCACGCATTCGCCGCGCCTGGCTTCTCTTCAGCCTCAGCGTCTTTCTACAGATCGTCGGCGATGTCGTCGCGTTTTATGAAGACGCAGTTCTTCAACTCGACACTCTCTACTTCATCTCCGACGTTTTCTATCTCGCCTTTTATCCCCTTGTCCTATGGGCGTTGTTGACTCTCCCTGGAGTCTCGCTCGACCGAAGCGGTTGGTTGCGATTCGCCCTCGATCTGGTCTTGGTCATGATCGCCGCGTGGATGATGGTCTGGTATTTCGTCATTGTTCCGGCGGTCAACATTCAGGGCAACATGGTCGCCCCGCTAATCGCCGCCTCATACCCGGTCAGCAACTTGGTAGTGTTAGGCGGGGTCATCTCGCTACTCTCGCGCGGCAGGCGGCAGAACGCGCTGGTGCGTCCATCGCTGTTGATCCTCCTTGCCGGTCTGTTGTGCTTTGTCGTCTCGAATCTTTTGGACACCTACTTTAAAGTGAGAGATGTTGAAACACGCGGCACATGGATCGGCACGATCTGGTTGATGGCATACATCTTCTTCGCCCTAGCCGCCATTCGCCAACGTTCACCCCTCTCCACCTCGTATGCCGACTCGCTCGTCTCGCGGCTGTTAGACATTTTACCGATGGTGCTGCCCTTCGCCGCTATTGGCATGGGCTATGGCTTGGTGATCTTTGTCGCGCGTTCCAATTTGACTTTTGACAACGGCGATGTGCGCGGCGTGTTTTCTGGAGCGGCAGTGTTGACCATCTTTGTCGTCGCTCGCCAGATCATCACCCTGCGCGATAACCTTCGCTTGAATAATGAACTGCGCGAGTTCTCGACGACTCTCGAACAACGCGTGGCGCAGCGCACCCAAGAACTCCAACAATCGCAAGAAGCATTGTTAGCATCGGAGAAGATGGCGATCATCGGCACGTTGGCGGCGGGCGTGGCGCACGAGATCAGCAATCCGTTGAGCGCGATCATCACCTCCAGTGAACATTTGGAATCAGAGATGAATGTGAAACGCCTCAGCCTTGAAACACTGGGCGACTATTTGCCGGTCATCACCCGCTCGGCGTCACACGCCATGACCATCGCCCAAGCGTTACGCAACCAATCGCGCGGGCGCACGCCCGAACTCACCCCGCAAAAAATCTCCGACGTGTTGAATGAAGCCTTGATGTTGATGGATGGTCAGATCAAACGCTGGAATCGCGTTAAGTTAGTTAAAGAGATCGATCCCGACCTGCCGCTTATCCAATGTGATCGCAACCAGATCGCCCAAGTAGTTTTTAATTTGCTCAACAACGCGCGCGACGCCATGCCCGAGGGCGGCGTTGTTAAACTGCGCGCATTGCACGATGGGGCTCACATTAGGATCGAAGTTTCAGATCAAGGAGTCGGCATCCCCCCGGACATGGTCGGCAGTCTCTTCAAAACATTCTTCACCACCAAACCCATCGGCAAGGGATCGTGAAAGAGATTGTTCAGAATCACGGCGGGACAATTGAGGTTAAGAGCGAGGGCGTGGGCAAAGGTGCGACGTTTGTGGTGACGTTACCTATCGCAACATAACATCGTAGGGGCAACCCTTGCGGTTGCCCTCATCGGGCAAGGGCGAGCCTTGCCCCTACGATGAATAACGAAAGGAACAACATTATGATCAAGAAAGCAGTACAAGAGGCGTTCAACGAACAGATCAAGAACGAAATTTATTCGGCGTATCTCTATCTTTCGATGAATGCCCATTTCACCTCGGTGAACCTCAACGGGTTCGCCAATTGGATGCGCGTGCAATCCGGCGAAGAATGGATGCACGCCATGAAGCTGTACGACTTTTTGCTGAATCGCGGCGGCAAGGCGATTCTGCAAGCGATCCCGCAGCCGCCCACGGAATTTAAATCGCCATTGGAGATCATGCAGCAGGTGTACGAGCATGAGCAGCACGTCACCGCTTCGATTCATGATCTGTATGAAGTGGCGACGAAAGAAGCCGACTACCCGGCTCAAGTGATGCTGCACTGGTTCATCAACGAGCAAGTGGAAGAAGAGAAGAACGCCAGCGAGATCGTCGAGCGTCTGAAAATTTTCGGCGACAACCCGGCAGCGTTGTTCGAGATCGATCAAGAATTAAAAACGCGCGTCGCCGCGCCTGCGGGGGCAGAGGCAGCCGCATAATAAAAGTAGAGACGACCCAACGGGTCGTCTCTTTTTTTCATCATCCCTGAGATAGAAAGTTCCGAAGTCTTTAAGACTTCGGAAGTTTTTTCTAAAGAGGGGGTGAGGTCAATTCTTAAACGCCACCCCATCACTCTTCCGACAACTCTCCCCCGCACACTTCATCATCTCCGCCAATCGAGTCGAAAGCTCTTTGAGCAACTCCGCATTCGCGCTTTTGGCGATGTTGTTTAATTGATACGGGTCTTTCGCTAGATCGTAAAGTTCCTTCTCGCCCGTCTCATATTCCACGTAAGTGTATTTGGTTGTGCGGAGCCCGGCGAAGTCCGGGTTGCCGCCTGCGCCGAGTCGGCCGCCGCCCACCGGCGGGCGGGGGGTTGCCGTCGGCTGCGGTTGCGATGAATCCTCATCGCCATCCTCGCCGCGTTGAATCAAAAAGCACTGCCGCCAATCTTTTGTTGACGGCGGATTATTTTTCAACAATGGCACAAGAGATCGCCCGTCTACGGCAATGTCAGCTTTCGCGCCCGCCAACTCGATCCACGTTGAAGCCAGATCAATGTTGCCGCTTAAGTGATCCACCGTTTTGCCCGCAGGCACGCCGGGTCCGCGCACGATCAACGGCAGACGAATATCTTCTTCGTACGGTTGTTGCTTGCCCGCAGGCAAGCGATGCTGCCCCAAGTGATAGCCGTTATCCGACGCGAAGAAAATATACGTGTTGTTCAATTGATTCGTTTCCTTCAAGGCGTTCACGATTGTTTCAACAGCATCATCCACCGCCTGAAGCGATTGCAACCGCTTGCGATATTCCTCTTCCATGTTAGCGATCTGCCTGTCGGTTAACTTGTTCGACCTTTGTAGATGCGCCGGCTTGTCGCTCATATCATCTTCGTTGAAGCTCGGCGGGCGCGGCAACTTCACCTCGGCGAAAAGTTTTTCGTGGCGCGGCGCGGCGGTGGCGGGCGTGTGCGGCGCATACACCGAGACGTAAGCGAAGAACGGCTTGCCCTCCTTGACGCTTGTTTGAATCAACTGCACGGTTTTCTTGGCGTAGACATCCGTGCCGTACTCTTCGGCTTTGCTGCCATACTGCACCATCTTGCCGTTTTCATTCAGCGTATAACCAAACTCGTTGTAGGCGTTGCCGCGCACCGCGCTGTACCATTCCGTCCAACCCGGTGGCACATAATTCGCTCCCGCCTTGCCCGGATACCCGTTCATATATTTTCCGGCGAGCAGGGTGCGATACCCGGCATTTTGCAACCACACCGCCGCCGTCGCTTTTTCCAAACCCAATTCGTACACGCGCTCGAAGCCGCCGTTATCGGGCGTGCCATTGCCAAAAATTTTCGAGTTGTTCGCATACTGTCCCCTCAACGTCGCCACGCGCGACGGGCAACACAGCGAAATGTTCACCAAATAATTGTTGAATGACACGCCTTGATCAGTGATCAACGATTTTAATTTTGGCATCACTTCCAAATCGGTGGAAGCCATATCATCTGCCAAGATGAAAATGATGTTGGGGCGCTGACTCGGTGTCGCCGCCGATGTCGGCGCAGCCGTTGAACTCGGTGAAGCGGTACTCTGCGGCGCAATCGTGTTTGTCGGCGCGGGTGTGTTTGCCGACGCGGGTGTATTGCTCCCCAAGTTGATCGTCACCGACGGCGGCAGTGCGCTGCACGCGGCGACGAGGATGGATAGTGTGAGCAAGAAAATTTTTTTCATAAACTCCTCTTTCGTAGAATTGAAATAAACTCCTTTACTGCTTCATCAAATTCCTCTCTCGCTTCCATATACACGACATGACCGGCGTTTGTAAATAGCCTTAAGTGTGCATTCGGCAAAAGGTTTACTGCCTCACGATTTAACGGCACGAGCCGATCTCGCTCGCCCCACAAGACAAGGGTTGGAGTATGGAGTTGGCGCAATGATGTTGTGGGCAGATCGAGCATCCACAAGAATCCGCCGGAGAGATACCACCACCAGCGCCCGCTTGAGAAGAATTCTTTGAGGATGAGATCGAAGTCGTGGCGCTGTTGCGTTGTCAGTCGATTCGGATCGCCCCAAACATAATCAACAACGTCATCGGTGAAGCGGGCGAGTGATGGCATGAAAAAGATTCGGGGGAAGGTGGCGCCGAATCCGGTGGGGGCGCAGAGGATGAGGCGGCGCACGCGCTGAGGATGTTGAAGGGCGTAGCGAGCCGCAATGCCGCCGCCTGTTGAATGGGCGCACAGATCGAATTGATCGAGTCCCATTGAATCTATAAAGGCGTTAAACCATTCGAGCGTGCGATGAGGTGAGAGAAACGATGATCGTCCGTGCAGTGGCATATCAGGCGCGATGATGAGTCGATCTTGCGCCAAGTATTTTATGTTGTCGAGAAATGTTGCGGCTTCGATCACTGCGCCGTGAAGCATGACGAGGGGCGGGAGAAGACCCGAAGGGTTTTGCAAACCCTTCAGGTCTGGTGAACCTGCGATGTAGTAATGGGTGTCGCAGCCGAGAATTTGGGTGTAGCGATCTTGAACGGCGGCTTCGTCGAGATAATTTTGGCGGGCAACGTCGGCGCGGGCGTTGAGTAACAGTGCTTGTTGGCGGAGATAAAGGGCGACGTAGGCACTTGCCGCCGCGCCTATGGCGGCAGCCCCGAAGTAGAGGAGGGTTTTCTTTTTCATAATTTGTAATTGACAATCTATTATCTTTGGGCGTATAGTTTGTATGACAAAGGTGCTTCTATGACGAACTGGGTTGTTCATCATGCGGATATGTTAATTACGATGGATGGTCAGCGCCGCGAGATTGTTGATGGCGGCATGATGATCCGTGACGGTGTGATTGAGGCGGTTGCGCCGACGAATGATCTGCCGACAATTATAGACGCGCGCCGATTGGATATGCGCGGTTACGTGGTGATGCCGGGTTTGATCAACACGCATCATCATCTTTATCAAACGCTGACTCGCGCCGTGCCTGCCGCGCAAGACGCCACGCTTTTTAACTGGCTCAAGACATTGTACCCAATTTGGGCGCGGATGGATGCCGATGCGGTTTATACCTCGGCCTTGGTGGGTATGGCAGAGTTGTTGTTGAGCGGCTGCACGACGGCGAGCGATCATCTTTATCTTTTTCCTAACGGTTCACAACTTGACGACGAGATTCGCGCCGCGCAGAGGATCGGGATTCGTTTTCATGCTTCACGCGGTTCGATGAGCTTGGGCGAATCGAAGGGTGGGTTGCCGCCGGATAGCGTGGTTGAAAAAGAAGAGGACATTCTCGAAGACACACAGCGACTCATTCAACAGTATCACGATCCCAAACATGGTTCGATGTTGCGTATCGTCGTCGCGCCGTGTTCGCCGTTCTCGGTGTCGCCTGACCTGATGCGCGAGTCGTCGAAGCTGGCGCGTTCTTACAACGTGACGATGCACACGCATTTGGCAGAGACGATTGACGAAGAAAAATTCTGCTTAGAAAAATTTGGGCATCGCCCTGTGGATTACATGCAGACGTTGGGTTGGGTGGGTAGCGACGTGTGGTATGCCCACGCGGTTCACGTTAACCACGCCGAGATTCGTTTGATGGCGCACACCGGCTGCGGCGCGGCGCATTGTCCTTCATCGAATATGCGTCTGGCTTCGGGTATCGCGCCGATAAAAAAATATCGTCAAGCCGGAGTTAAGGTTGGGCTTGGTGTGGATGGCTCGGCAAGCAACGATGGATCGAATATGTTGAACGAGGCGCGCATGGCGATGTTGTTGGCGCGCGTGTCGGGTGACCCGGCTGGGCTGACGGCGCGTGAGGCGTTAGAGATCGCAACACTTGGTGGGGCGTCGGTGTTGGGGCGCGATGATGTGGGGGCGTTGGCGAAAGGGATGTGCGGCGACTTTATCGCTTTCAAACTTGATTCGCTGGAGTTCGCCGGTGGCGCGGTTCACGATCCGGTTGCCGCTTTGGTTTTTTGCGCGCCTGCTAAACCGGATGTGGTGATGGTGAATGGTAAGTTGATCGTGAGTGGCGGCGAGTTGCAAACGGTGGAACTGCCGCCGGTGATTGAGAGACATAACAGGATTGCGAAGAAGATGGTGAATGGGGGATAGCCGCTCTGCGTGGCTGATAGCCGCTCCGCGTGGCATATTGCGTGATACGTGATGCGTGATATGCGATACGCGATACAAAATATAAATCCATGAAAACAAAAATAAAAATTACTCAAGACGCTCGTCCTCTCTATACCCGTGCCGAAGAGGCGCTGGGCAAGTGGATCAATTCGTTGGAAGCGGGCGAGCGTTTGCCCACCGAGCCGGAACTGGCAAAGGATTTGGGAATCTCGCGCGCGACTCTGCGTGAGGCGATGCGGCTTTATGAGGAGCGCGGGCGTTTAATACGAAGACCCGGCGTTGGTACGTTTATCTCCGCGCCGCCGCCGGTCATTGAGAGCGGGCTTGAAGTGCTGGAGAGTATTGATACGCTTGCTCATCGTTTGGGGCTGCGGACTCGCATGATGGATTTGTCGGCGCAGGAGCGGGCGGCAAATGAGGGCGACAAAGTTGCGCTGGGGTTGGCGGCAGGCGCGAGCGTGATGGAAATATCGCGCGTGATCTATGCCGGTGATTCGCCCATCGCTTTTCTGACAGATGTGTTACCTAGTGGAATTGTGGCACAGGATGAACTAGAGGATTTCAGCGGTTCGGTATTGGATATGTTGATTAAACGGAACGATCCACATTTGGCGCACTCGCACACGTCCATTACATCCGAATCGGCGGATGGAATTTTGGCGCGGCATCTCAGCGTGCAGCGTGGCACGCCGTTGTTGCATTTTGAGGCGACACTCTACGCGCAAGACGGGCGGGCGATTGATCACTCGCACAGCTATTTTGTGCCGGGCTATTTTAAATTTCATGTGGTGAGGAAAGTTGGCAAATAAAATCTTGCCACGAATTTCGCTAATGAGCGCGAATTCATTTTTATATATTCGCGCCAATTTGCGTAATTCGCGGCTATGTTCTTGGAGAAAATAATGAGTAAAGTTCCAGAGATTCAAAAACGAGTTACGGCGCAACGCGACGACATCATTAAATTCATGCGCGAGATTTGCGCCATTCCTTCGATGGATTCCAAAATCGGCGAAGTGGGCAAGCGGGTGCAAGATGAGATGAAGAAGTTGAAGTTTGACGAAGTGCGCTTCGACAAAATGGGCAACACGGTGGGGCGCATTGGTACGGGCAAGAAAGTGATCGTCTTCGACTCGCACATTGATACCGTCGGCATCGGTGATCGCTCGGCGTGGAGTTGGGATCCGTTTGAAGGCAAAGTTGAAAATGGAATTTTGTACGCGCGCGGCGCGTGCGACGAGAAGGGCAGCACACCGGGTATGATCTATGGCATGGCGATGGCGCGTGATCTCGGATTGCTTGATGGATGGACTGCCTATTATTTTGGAAATATGGAAGAGTGGTGCGATGGTATTGCGCCCAATACGTTTGTCGAAGTTGACCCCAAAGTGCGTCCTGATTTTGTGGTGATCGGTGAACCAACTCGTATGCAGATCTATCGCGGACACAAAGGTCGAGTCGAAATGAAAGTGGTGGCGAAAGGCAGGAGCGCGCATGCCGCCAGCAATCATCTGGGCGATAACGCAATTTATAAGTTGTTAGACGTGATCGCCGGCATCCGCGATCTCGAACCCCAATTAGGCGACCACGAATTTCTGGGTCACGGCAAGATCACTGTGAGCGATATGACCGTGAAGACTCCGAGCATCAACGCCGTGCCGGATGAAGCGACCGTGTTTATTGATCGCCGGCTCACTTTTGGCGAAGACAAGGATGCCGCCATCGAACAAGTGCGTTCGCTCGTCCCGCCCGAACACCGCGAGGCGATCAAAGTCGAAGAACTTTTCTACGACGATCCGTCTTACACCGGCTTCGTCTTTCCGGTAGATAAATATTTTCCGGCGTGGGCGTACGAAGAATCACATCCGTTGGTGCAAGCGGGTATGCAGGCGCGCACACTCATCGGCTTGCCCGACGCGCCGAGCAGCAAATGGAATTTCAGCACCAATGGAATTTACTGGGCGGGTAAAGCAAAAATTCCGTCTATCGGTTTTGGTCCCGGTGATGAAGTGACGGCGCACACTGTCAATGATTCGGTGTCACTCGACGACATGGTGAAGGCGACGGAGTTCTACGCGGTTTTACCGTCTCTGTTAAAGTAGCTGATAGCAAATTGCGGAAACGAAGGAACTCAAGGAAACATTTGTAGCCTAGCCCCTTGTGGGCGCTATACCGAAATTTTAAAATCAAGGAGATTTTTAACAATGCAAACCAACTTTCGTGGTCGAGACTTTATTGGCGACCTTGACTTCAGCAAAGAGGAAGTCGAAACCGTATTAGATGTGGCGTGGGATCTTAAACGCAAACGCGCCTTGAACGAATCGCACGCTTTGTTGCGCGACAAGACTCTGGCGATGTTGTTCTTCTTCACCAGCACCCGCACGCGCGGATCGTTTGAAGCGGGCATGGCGCAGTTGGGCGGTCACGCTGCGTTCATTGATTCAGAGACTACGCAAATCTCGCACGGCGATACGGCGAAAGAGATCGGCGAGATTCTTGGACGTTACTATGACGGTCTTGCCATTCGTCAATGCGATTGGCAGTTCGGCAACAAGTATGAGAACGAAGTCGCCCGCGCGAGTCGCGCACCCGTCCTCAACATGCAGTGCGATGTCTATCATCCTTTTCAATGCTTGGCGGATATTATGACCGTCATTGAGAAGAAGGGACGCGATCTTCGCAAGAAAAAAGTTGTCGTCTCCTGGGCGTATGCCGCCTCCTACAGTAAACCGATCTCCGTTCCCCAATCGTTGATTCTGCAAATGACCCGCTTCGGCTGTGACGTGGTCTTGGCGCATCCCCCGGAATTTGTCTTGGCGCATCCCCCGGAATTTAAACTGATGCCGGAGATCATGGACATGGCGCGCGAGAACGCCAAGAAATATAAAGTGGGTTTTGAAGTGACCGATAATATGGACGAAGCGTTCAAAGACGCCGCTGTGGTTTATCCCAAGAGCTGGGGTCCACTCCTCACCACGACGGGCAAAGAAGATGGCAAAGCCTTGATTGACAAATACAAATCGTGGATCACCGACGAGCGACGCATGAAGTTGACGAAGGACGATTCAATTTATATGCACTGCTTACCGGCTGATCGCGGACTCGAAGTGACCGATGGGGTGATCGATGGACCTCACTCTGTTGTCTACGACGAAGCCGAGAATCGTTTGCACGCGCAAAAAGCGGTGATGGCGCTTACGATGTCGTAAAGTGATTCGTGATGTGTGATGCGTGATAGAGGATCGTCACGTATCACGCATCACGTATCACGGTAGTTTGGATAAATCCATGACCAGTAAAATCGCCGTCGTCGCCGTTGGCGGCAATTCTTTGATCACCGACGAAAAACATAGAACGGTTCACGATCAATATCTCGCCGCCTGCGAATCTATGAAGCACATTGCCAACATGATTCAAAATGGCTGGGAGGTGATCGTGACTCATGGCAACGGACCGCAAGTGGGTTTCATCCTGCGCCGTTCCGAACTCTCGCGCCACGAATTGCACGAAGTGCCGCTCGACGCTTGCGGCGCAGATACGCAGGGCGCAATCGGTTATATGTTTCAAAAAGCGTTGCATAATGAATTCAGAAAGCGCGGGATTAAAAAAGAAGTTGCCACTGTGGTGACGCAAACGCTCGTAGATAAAAATGATCCGGCATTTCAGAGCCCGTCCAAGCCCATCGGTTCATTTATGGATGAGGCTACCGCGCAGACGCAGCGCACGAAAGATGGCTGGCATGTGGTTGAAGATGCCGGGCGCGGTTGGCGGCGCGTGGTCGCTTCGCCGCTTCCCAAACAGATCATCGAGCGAGCAACGATTGAGTCGTTGATCAAAGTTGGCGCGACGGTGATAGCGGTAGGGGGTGGCGGCATCCCCGTTGTGGAAAATGAACAAGGTGAACTGCTGGGCGTTGAGGCAGTGATCGACAAAGACTATGCCTCGGCGTTACTTGCGAATAGTATTCAAGCGGGTTTATTCGTTATTTCTACTGCTGTTGAAAAAGTGGCATTGAATTACAATAAGCCCGATCAAAAATGGCTGGAGCGCATCACGCTTGCCGAAGCGCGTCACTACATGGCAGAGGGGCATTTCGCAAAGGGCAGCATGGGTCCAAAAGTTCAGGCGATTATTTGGTTCCTCGAGCGCGGCGGTTCGCAAGCTCTCATTACGAATCCGGAGAACATTGCCCGCGCCCTCGCCGGTGAAACCGGAACTTGGATCGTTCCTTGATGTTTGGATACGGAGGTGAGGCATCGCATATACTTTCCACTGTCGTCACGAGATTGTTGTTTTCCCTATTCACATTTAAAGAGGAGAATCTGATTATGAAGACCAACAAATTATGGTGGTTGTTGAGCGTGATGATTCCTTTAACCCTGATCATCTCTGCTTGTGCAACGCCGACCACTGAAGCACCCAAGAAGTTTGTCTTTGGCTTGATCATGGTGGGTCCGAAGGAAGATCATGGTTGGAACGAAGCGCACTGGGTCGCCGCGCAAGACGTTTTGAAGAACGTGCCGAATACCGATCTCGTTTGGATTGATAAAGTGAATCCGGCAGATCGCCCCGGCGTGACGATTGAGCAGGTCTCTGATGATCTCGTCGCCAAAGGCGCGAAAGTGATCTTCACCAACTCTGCCGAGTTTAAAGATGGCACGAACAATGCCGCCAAGAAACATACCGCTGTGACGTTCATTCACATTAGCGGTGATGCCGTGTTAGATAAATCGGCTCCGGCGAATGTGGGCAACTTTATGGGACGCATGGAATATGGCAAGATGATCGCCGGTTGCGCCGCCGCCCTCACCACGCAAACGGGCAGCATTGCGTATTTGGGACCCCTCATTGACGCCGAGACACGCCGTTTAACAAACAGCGTTTATCTTGGCGCGAAGTATTGCTGGGAGAACGCGCGCGGCAAGAAAGACACGCCGTTAAAATTTGAAGTGACCTGGATCGGTTTCTGGTTTAACATCCCCGGCGTCACTCTCGACCCGACTCAGGTCGTGAACGGCTTCTTCGATAAAGGCGCCGACGTTGTCCTCTCCGGCATTGACACCACCGAAGCTCTGGTCGTCGCCGGTCAACGCGCTAAAGCCGGAAAGAAAGTTTGGGCGATCCCTTACGACTATATTGGTGGCTGTAAAGAAGCCGAAGCGGTGTGCTTGGGTGTGCCGTACTTCAACTGGACTCCGGCATATCAAAAGACTATTACCGAAGTGCAAGCCGGGAAGTGGAAACAATCGTGGGATTGGAACGGACCCGATTGGAAGAACATCAACGATCCCAAGACCAGCCACGTCGGTTGGGTAGATGGCAAAGCACTCTCGGCAGACGGCAAGAAGAGCCTCGATGCTTTCATCGCCGATCTGGGTTCGGGCAAGATCAATCTCTTCGCCGGACCGCTCAAGTATCAAGATGGTAAAGAGTTCGTCAAGGCAGGCGCAACTGCCGACGACAAGACCGTGTGGTACACCGAACAATTGTTGGAAGGTGTTACGGGTAAATCGAAATAACGTTTTGGTAAGGGCGCACGGCCGTGCGCCCTTACTGAATCATTTTTGAAATACGGTGACAGTCTCTTTTTCCAAAGTCACTGTCACCTATTGGCGGAGGAGAGAAAGATGAAAAGCTATGTTTCGGTTATAAGAGTTTCTTTCTTCTTGGTGATGATATTAAGTCTCGCCGCGTTAGCGTGTTCGGTAAGCGATAGTGGCAGTGCTGCCGGTGATTTTATGACTGCCCTCAAAGGCGGCGATTATGCCAAAGCCTACGGCATGTGTGGCGCAGACTTGCAAAAAGAACTGGGCTCGTCGCAAGGATTGCAAAAGTTTATTGAGAGCGGCAATTTCCAGCCGGTGAGTTGGAACTTCACCTCGACCAATGTCAACAATGACCGCGCAGAAGTGAGCGGTGAAGCCGTCGTGGGTTCCGACAACCGCGCCATGAACATCAGCGTTATTTTAAGCAACGCTAGTGGTTCATGGCAAGTGATCGGGTTTAACTTGACGAAGAAGTAAATCTTGAGACCTGTCGGGTTTGTACGACCCGACAGGTTATTCCTTTATGCGAGTCGAACTCAAAAACATCCACAAGCACTTCGGCGCGGTTCATGCCAACAACGACGTGACCTTAACCGTCGAAGGCGGTTCGATTCACGGTTTGCTCGGCGAGAACGGCGCGGGCAAAAGCACGTTGATGAAAGTGCTGTCGGGTTACATCCACGCCGACGGCGGTGAGATCAGTTTGGATGGCAAAAAATTAAAACGATTCAACTCACCGGCAGATGCTTTGCGTCACGGCGTGGGTATGCTGCACCAAGACCCGCTCGACTTCCCGCCGATGACTCTGCTCGATAACTTCATACTTGGCTGCGACGCCAGTCTTTTGCAACCGCGCGCCCGCGCCGAAAAAGAATTCCGCGAACTCTGCCAACAATTTAATTTTGATCTGGACACCAACGCCTTCGTCTCTGATCTCACCGTCGGCGAGCGGCAGCAATTAGAGATCATCCGCCTTCTGTGGCTTGGGGCGCGGACTCTGATCCTCGACGAACCCACCACCGGCATCTCCGCCCCGCAAAAAATTAAACTCTTCGCCACACTGCGCCAATTGGCGGCGGATGGCAAGTCGGTCATCTTCGTCTCACACAAATTAGAAGATGTTGAAGATTTGTGTCACCGCGTCACCGTGCTGCGTCGCGGGCAGATGGCGGGCGAGGCAAAATCGCCATTCGTCACCGAGCGGTTGGTTCAGATGATGTTCGGTCAACAGCTCAACATCGGCAAACGCCCCAACGTGGAACTCGGCGCCCCCGTGATCGAATTCGATCATCTCACTCTCAAAGATGATCGCCTCACCGTCCCCGATATTTCTCTCTCGGTTCGGATGGGTGAAGTGCTCGCCCTCGCCGGACTCGAAGGATCGGGTCAACAACTTTTTTTGCAAGCCTGCGCCGGTTTGTTGCCGCCCAGCGCCGGTCAGCTGCGCCTCAACGGAATCGATCTCACGCGCAAGCCTTACGAAAATTTTTTGCGCGCGGGCATCGCCTACATGCCAGCCGATAGAATGAAAGAGGGTCTCGTCCCCGGGCTTTCGATTGAGGAGCATATTGTGTTAGCAAAGCGCGGCAAGAAAGATGCGCTGATTGATTGGACGCGCACACGCCAAACCGCAACCGCGCAGATCACGGATTTTAATATCAAGGGGATACCGACGACGCGCGTGGAGGCGCTCTCCGGTGGCAACCAACAGCGCACACTGCTCGCCTTGTTGCCGCCCGATTTAAAACTTCTTGCCCTCGAACACCCCACGCGCGGACTCGATATTGAATCCACACTTTATATTTGGGGAAAATTATTGGAGCGCCGCAAACAAGGCGCGGCGATCATTTTTGCTTCCGCCGATCTCGACGAAGTTTTGCAATACAGTGATCGTATCCTCGTCTTCTTCGGTGGGCGCGTCATCGAAACCGTGCGCTCATCCGAGACGAGTGTGGAGCAGTTGGGATATTTAATTGGCGGCAAAAAACAATAAGGTAAATTTCAAATCCCAAATTCCAAAAATTCTCCAATCCCTAATTACAAATTACTGATTACTCCCATGACCGGCTCTCGCAACTTTCTTTCTCGTCTTTCTCTCTCCCTCGCGCCTCTTCTTGTCGCATTGCTCATCGCCATCTTGTTGTTAGTGGCTACAGGCGCGCCGCCGCTTGATACGTTTGCCAAATTGTTCACCGGCTCATTTGGCACGTCCTCCAAACAAGCGGATACGTTTGTGGTTTGGGTGTCGTTGGCAATCGTTTCTGCCGGGTTGCTCATCACCTTCACTGCCGGTCAATGGAACATCGGTGTGGAGGGGCAGATCATGGTGGGATCGATCTTCGCCACATGGGCGGCGCGCGGAATGTGGGAACAATCGGGGATCGTCGGCATCCCCGTGATCATTCTGTGGGCAATGGTCGGCGGCGCGTTGTGGGCGCTGCTCGTCGCCGTTCTTAAAATCTATGGCAAGGTCAACGAAATTTTCGGCGGGCTTGGATTCAACTTCATCGCCACCGCCTTCAACATCTATTTAATTTTTGGACCCTGGAAACAAAAAACCGGCGGCACGTTGAGCGGCACAGAAATTTTCCCGGAGGCGTTGTGGATGCCCACGTTGCCTGAATTGCGCGTGAGCCCCATCGCCATCATCATCGCCTTGTTCGTGTTGGTTGTTATTTATCTTTCGCTGCGTGGCACATTGTGGGGCTTGCAACTTAAGGCGATTGGCAAAAATATCCGCGCGGCATTCGTGTTGGGCGTGCCAACGAACCCGTTGATGTTAAGTGCATATGCCGTGTGCGGCGCGTGCGCCGGACTCGTCGGCGCGTTTTTGGTGATCATCGTCCATCATCGTCTCATCCCCAGTATCTCGTCGGGCTACGGCTTCTTGGGAATCTTGATCGTGTTGCTGTCGAGCTTCAACGCCTTGTGGCTTGCGCCGCTTGCCTTGTTCTTCGCCGCCGTGAGCATCGGCAGCACCGCACTGCAACTCGAACTCAACATTGATTCATCGCTCGGTGGCGTTTTGCAAGGCGTGTTGGTGTTAGTCGTGTTGTTGATGCAAGGGATTAAAGAAAAAGTAATTAGTAAATAGTAATTACCAATTACCAATTACTGATTACTGCTCACTAACCACTCTATGGAATTCTTTATCGCCATCCTCGCTTCAATCCTTTCCGACTCCGCGCCGATCATCTTTGCCTCGTTAGGTGAGACTCTCAACGAGCGGGGCGGGGTGATCAACTTGTCCGTTGAAGGCACGATGCTGCTCTCGGCAATGGCGGGGTTTGCCGTTGCTTTCACAACCGAAAGTTTGGTCTTGGGTTTTCTGGCGGCGATGATCGTTGGCGCGATTGTGGCATCGCTTGTTGCCTTTGGCAGCATCACCCTCAAGCGCGATCAGGTTGCAGTAGGGTTCATTCTCACTCTGGTTGCGGGCGACTTGAGTTCATTTTTGGGCGTGCCGTTTGTGCGCGTGCCGGGTCCGCAAATTGAATCACTGCCCATCCCGTTTCTAAGAGACATTCCCTTCATCGGTCCCGTTTTCTTTGAGCGCGACATCATCACCTATTTGAGCTTTGCCCTCATCATCGGGATGTGGTTGTGGTTTTACAAAACCCAACCCGGTTTGCAATTGCGCGGCATCGGCGAGCGACCCGAAGCCTCATTCGCGCGCGGCGGAAATGTGAAGTTGATGCGTTACATTTACATCCTGCTTGGCGGCGCGCTCATTGGTTTTGCCGGAGCGGCGTTTTCACTTCATGTCAAACTTGGATGGAGTCACCGCGCCACGGCAGGCTTTGGCTGGATCGCTTTGGCGATTGTGATCTTCGGCGGATGGGACCCACTCAAAGTTGCTTTTGGGGCATATCTCTTTGGCGCACTGCGCGCCTCTGCCACCACGCTGCAATCGTCGGGACTCGAAGTGCCGGTGCAAGTTTTTCCTCTACTACCTTTTCCACTGATGATCCTCACCCTCGTCATCTTCAACAGTCGCGGCTTAGATCGCGTGTTGAACTATTTGCCGCTTGGAGCGCGACGGGCGTTGACTCGACTCTTAAGAAGCAACCCGCCTGCCGCGCTGGGGACTCATTTTGAACAGGAATGATTTTTATTGGCGTGTTGCGCGACGGAATACGAAATACGCAATACGTTGATGCCGCCTCTCAAAGTTTTAACGATCAACCTCCTCGACGATCTCTCACGTTGGGAAGAGCGAAAAAATTTAATAGCGCAAGGCGTGAACGATCTGCAACCC
>JACRLA010000098.1 GCA_016215145.1 Chloroflexota bacterium | reverse complement strand
GTTGAAGGCGCAAGGTTGCGAGCGAATACGAATCGGCGGAAGCATTCGCCCGTTTGTGGCGGGTTTGCCGACAGAGTTGAAGACGGAATCGTTTTTTGAGAAACAGAGTTTCAAAAGAATCAGCACAGATTGGGATGTGGCGTGCAAGTTAAGGGAGACAAAGGGGAGAGGGGAAATAAAGGAAATGAGGAAAATGATCGGAGCGGCGAGTGATGAAGATGTATCGGCGATGCGCGAGTTTTTTGGGCGGGCGTTTCCGGGACGGTGGCAATATGAGTTCGAGGAGTTCCTGCGCGATGGCGGCAGAATTTCGGATTACTTGATTTTGAAAATCGAAAATAAGGTTGAGGGATTCATTCAACTGAGTTTTGAGGAAGGATCGTATCGCCCGATCAACCGCTTCTATATGTCTCGCCTACCATACCCGTGGGGGCAAGCCGGACCATTAGGCGTGAGCAAAGAAGTGCGTGGCAAAGGCTACGGCGCGGCGATCATTGATGCGGGGCTGCAACATTTAAAAGATCGCGGCGTGGATGGTTGTGTGATTGATTGGACGAGTTTAACTGACCTCTATGGAAAGTTTGGATTTGAAAAGTATCGCGAGTATGCGGTGATGATGGTGAGTGGCAAGTAGCGCAACTACCCTCCCGAAGGTTCTAAAACCTTCGGGAGGGTAATCTGACAAATGGGAGCTGGGCATCATGGAAAACATTCAACAAGATATTTGGGCACAGTGGATGTTGAAACGCCGTTTTGGTGGTAGTGCGGAACAAATGAAAACGACGATGGAGCATTTGTACTCCGTGCGTGACAAGGTGTTGAACCGCACAGATTTACAAAATGGCGGCACGCTGCTTGACGTGGGCTGTGGCGATGGCTTGATCGCTTTCGGCGCGTTGGAGAAGTTCAAGCAGTGCAAAGTGATCTTCAGCGACATTTCGCAAGACCTGCTCGATCACTCGCAAGGACTGGCAGAAGAGATGAAAGTCTTAGAACGCTGTAAGTTTGTGCGTGCTGCGGCAGATGATCTTTCCATGTTTGAAAACGAATCGGTTGAGGCGGTGACAACACGATCTGTTTTGATTTACGTAGATGCCAAACAAAAATCGTTCAGTGAGTTCTATCGTGTCCTTAAACCAAAAGGCATACTCTCGATCTTTGAACCGATCAACCGATTTGGTCACCCAGAGTCAGCCAATGCGTTTTGGGGATATGACGTTGCACCCATCGTAGAGATCGCGCGGAGGGTGAAAGCGGTGTACGAGAAAATCCAACCCGCCGATGACCCAATGTTGAATTTTGACGAACGCGATCTCATTGCGTCTACCGAGCAAGCAAGGTTCAAAGAAGTTCATCTCGAACTACAAGCAGAAATTAAATCGTTGGCAGAAGATTTCATCAAACTTCCCGACAAATTACGACAGCAAAAATGGGAAAGCATGTTGAGCCGCGCAGGCAATCCGAAAATCCCGACGCTCGAGGAAGCGATGCGGCAAGTGTTAACCGCAAACGAGATGGAGAAATTCATGGCGCACTTGCGCCCATTGGTAGAAACGGGTCAGACTGTTCAACGATCATCGGTGGCGTATCTGTGGGCGATTAAATAATGGACAAAAAAATTCTACTACTCCCCACTCCACGCTCGATTGAGTTTTTGGAAGGCACACACGAGTTCCAAAAAGGGTTTTTGATTCATTTGGATTGCGAGAAGCCGCAAACGTTGTTGTTCGCCGCGAAGAAGTTGCAGCGCGCGCTCGATGAAACACATAGCTGCACAGCCGAGATCGTGGCACATAAGAATCCGCCGCGCGCCCAAGTCGGTATCACCGTGCAAGTGCCCGCTCTTAATCTTAAACAGCAGGGCTATGAGTTGACGATCTCCGAAGATCACATTTTGATCGCGGCGCGTGAGGAGGCGGGAGCGTTTTATGGAATCAATACGTTGATTCAGATTTTGGGGCAGACGAATAGAAGATTGAAGATTAATGATGCGCCTGATTACTCAGTGCGTGGTGTGATGCTCGACGTGAGCCGCGATAAAGTGCCGACGATGCAAACATTGTTTGAGTTGATCGAGATGCTGGCAAGTTGGAAGATCAATCAACTGCAACTTTATACCGAGCATACGTTTGCTTATCGCGATCATCGTGAGGTGTGGGCAGATGCGTCGCCGTTGACGGCGCAAGAAATTTTGGAGTTGGATGCGTTTTGTCGTGAGCGGTTCATCGAACTTGTGCCGAATCAAAATACGTTTGGGCACATGGAGCGTTGGCTGAGGCACAAACGTTACGCGCACATGGCGGAGACGCACGAAATTTTCAACACGCCTTGGGGCAACACGATGAAGGGTCCGTTTAGTTTGTGTCCGCTCGATGAAGGTTCGTTGAATTTAGTGCGCGAGATGTGCGATGAGTTGCTGCCGCACTTCACCAGCAAAATGTTTAACGTGGGTTGCGACGAAACGATTGACGTGGGGCAAGGACGAAGCAAAGACGAATGTGCGCGCAGAGGATCGGGGCGCGTGTATCTGGATTATCTTTTAAAGATTTATCACGAAGTGCAAGCGCGCGATCACACGATGATGTTTTGGGGCGACATCATCGTGGAGCATCCCGATTTGATCCGCGAGTTGCCGCGCGACGCGATTGCGCTCGAATGGGGTTACGAAGCGCATCATCCGTTTGACGATCACGGCGCAAAGTTTGCCGCGAGCGGCGTGCCGTTTTACGTTTGCCCCGGCACGTCGTCGTGGTGTTCCATCGGCGGGCGCACCGACAACGCTTTGGGAAATTTGCTCAACGCGGCAGAGAACGGATTGAAGCACGGCGCGGTTGGATTTTTAAATACGGATTGGGGAGATCGCGGTCACTGGCAACCACTGCCCGTCAGTTACATCGGATTGGCGGCGGGCGCGGCGTATAGCTGGTGCGTGGACTCGAATCGATCTATGGACGTGATCGGCTGCGTCAGCCGATTCGCATTCAACGATGACTCGGGCAACGCAGGTGAAGCCGCCTACGGCCTGGGCAACGTTTATCTTAAGTTGAACGCTCAACCGCCGAACTCGTCGAAACTTTTTTGGGTGCTGCAAAATATGCCCAACGGCGACACGTTGTCATTGGAGAACGACGAAGCGCAACGCGCGATGGATGCGATTGACGATGCAATGTTGTTCTTCGCAAAGTCACCGTTGAAGGGCAACGACGCAAATTTAATTTTGCGCGAATACGATGTGGTGGCGCGTTTACTGAAGCACGCCTGCAAGCACGGATTATTTTTCGATGGCGAAGGCAACGCGCACGACTTGGATCACGAAATGCGCGGCATCATCGAAGATTATCAGACGATGTGGCTGGCGAGAAACCGCGAGGGCGGGATGATGGATAGTGTGATGAGGTTGGAGAAGGTGAGAGAGGCGTATCAATGAACAACGAGCAAATGAACAATGAACAATTGCAAGGATAAATATGAATTTTTCTCTCATCGAACAAGTAATGACCGACTCTACGCACACGGTGTTCCCGTCAGCGCAATTGGAGATTCGATTCAAAGGTGAAACGATCTTCTCCAAGTCTTACGGTCATCTTGATCCCGAAACGAAACAGCGCCCCACCCAACCTGACACGTTATTCGATCTGGCGTCGGTCACAAAACTTTTTGTGACGACTGCGTTTATGACTCTGGTCGAAGAAGGAAAGGTCTCACTCGATCACAGCGTGCAAAGTGTGCTGCCCGACTTCAACGGCGCGCGCCCGATACAAGGATACGAAGACCCGCTCAAGTGGGGATCGTTTGTTAGCGTGAGTGATGAGCAAGGAACGATTGACGCGGCGACGATCACCTTTCGTCACCTTTTGATTCACACTAGCGGTCTGCCCGCGTGGCGGCCCCTCTTTCAACAACCCGAGGCCGAGTCGGCGAAGCGCATGGCGATAGAGACTCACTTCTCGTATCGCACTGGCACAAAGGTTGTCTATAGTGACATCGGTTTGATTTTGTTGGGGATGGCGATTGAAAAACTCACGCAACAAAAACTCGATGATGCCGTCTACTCCCGCGTCACCGTTCCTCTGGGTTTGGCTCACGCCCGCTATTTACCAATTACTAATCACCAATTACCAATTACCAACGTTGCGCCAACCGAATTCGACAACCAATGGCGCAAACGACGAGTCGTTGGCGAAGTGCATGATGAGAACGCCTATCGCTTAGGTGGCGTGTCGGGTCATGCCGGGTTGTTTGCCAACGCGACAGATTTGGCAACCTTCGGGCAAACCTATTTGTCGCGCGCGTTGTTACGCGGTGAAACGATCAACGAGATGACTCGCCTGCAATCCCAATTCAACGCCACGCGGCGCGGCATCGGTTTTGTGTTGTGGTCACCCGACCCCGAAGCGAGTGGGAATCCGTTCAGCGAAAAAGCGTTTGGGCATACTGGATTTACGGGAACGTCATTGTGGATCGATCCCGAACGCGATTTAGTCGTCGCCTGTTTGACGAATGAGGTTTACAACGGAAGGGAAAACAGAAAGATAGCGGAGTTTAGAGTGAATGTGCATAAGGCGATTATCGAAGTAATTGGTAAATAGTAATTGGTAATTACCCCGCGCGTTCAATTACCAATTACCAATTACTGATTACCCATGACTTGATGCTTATTATAGGTTTAATGTCCGGCACCTCTGCCGACGGAATAGATGCGGTGCTGATGCGAATCGAAAACGCGCCGCCGACTCTCGATTGGAAGTTGATCGCCCACCTCAACATTCCTTACGAAGAGAGTCTTCGCAAAGATATTTTCGCCTGCTTCCGCCCCGAGACAGGAACGGTGGAACATATCTGCAAAGTTATCTGCAAAGTTAATTTTGCGTTGGGTCGCGCCTTCGCCGATGCGGCATTGCAAGTTATCAAATCAGCAAAGATGACTCCCGAACAAATTGATCTCATTGGGAGTCACGGTCAAACCGTGTGGCATGTTCCCGCAGGAGAGGCGGCATCCACTTTGCAGATCGGTGAGGCGGCAGTCATCGCCGAAATGACCGGCATTGATGTGATCAACAACTTCCGCACGCGCGATATGGCGGCTGGCGGGCAAGGCGCGCCATTGGTCGGATATGTCGATCAACTTCTGCTCACACATCCCACACTGCCTCGCGCCGCGCAAAATATCGGCGGGGTTGCTAACGTAACATATGTGCCATCACAATTTCTAATCTCCAATCTCCAATTACAAAAGAGATTAGAGATTAGAGATTGGAGATTGGGTTTCGCTTTTGATACGGGTCCCGGCAATATGTTGATTGACGATGCGGTGACGCGCGCGACGAATGGCAAACAAACTTTTGATCGTGATGGCGACATTGCTTCTCGCGGAAAAGTTGATGGGGTGTTATTGAGCGAGTTGATGGAAGAAGATTATTTGTATCAGAAGCCGCCTAAGACAACGGGGCGCGAGTTATTTGGCGTGCAGTTCGGCGCGGAAGTTTGGAAGAAGGCGAAAGCGCGAAACGTGAGCGATGAAGATATTGTAGCGACGATGACCGCCTTCACCGCGCGATCCATCGCCCAAGCCTACAAAGATTTTTTGCCGACCCTGCCCGACGAAGTGATCGTCAGTGGCGGCGGCGCGCGCAACAAAACGCTGATGAAAATGTTGAGCGAGTATCTTGCCCCGGCGCGCGTGTTCACGTCGGATGAAATCGGTGTTGCAGTTGAAGCGCGTGAAGCGGTTGCCTTTGCGGTGCTCGCTTACGAATCATTTCACGGGCGGCGCGGAAATTTACCGGCGGCGACAGGCGCGAGGCGTGAAGTGGTGTTGGGGAGTCTGACGAAAGGGAAATAAGGGGATAGGGGAAATAAAGGAAGTGAAGGACAGAGATCGTTGAACAACGAGGGATGTGCGGGATTAGAAAAAGGGTGAAAGCGGATTAGAGGGCGCAACCCTTCACAAATTTTTACAAAATTTTTTATGACACTACTCACCGAAGAACGAAACTCTTTAACCGAAAAAATTGATCTGCTCTCCACGCTTGAGATCGTGAAGTTGATGAACAGCGAAGACGCCAAAGTGGCGAGCGCGGTAGCGATTGAAGCGCAGAACATTGCTAAAGCGATTGACGAGATCGCCGCGCGCATGAAAGACAGCGGGCGATTAATCTACATCGGCGCGGGAACGTCGGGGCGCTTGAGCGTGTTGGATGCTGCCGAGTGTCCGCCAACGTTTAACGTGCCGCCTGATTTAGTGATCGCCCTGATCGCGGGTGGAGATGTTGCCATCACGCAAGCGGTGGAAGGCGCGGAAGATGATGCCGTCATGGGCGCGCAAGATATTTCTAAATTGAACGTTGGCGCACGTGATAGCATCGTCGGGGTTGCCGCCAGCGGCAATACACCCTACGTCGTCGGCGGCATCACCGAAGCAAACCGGCGCGGGGCGTTGACGATCAGCATCGCCTGCAATCGTCCATCGAAGATCGAAGAGGTCGCCCACATCGGCATCGCCCCGTTGGTCGGCGCAGAAGTGTTGACTGGTTCGACGCGGCTTAAATCCGGCACGGCGCAAAAGATGATCTTGAATATGATCAGCACCGGCGTGATGATCAAACTAGGAAAGACGTTTGGAAATTTAATGGTGGACGTGCAAGCGACGAATCAAAAACTGCGCGTGCGCGCCAAACGAATCGTCGAGCAAGCGTGCAACATCAACCCCGATGAAGCCGAAGCGATTTTGCGTTTATGCAATGGTGAGGTGAAGACGGCGATTGTGGCGACGCTCAAAAAGATCGCGCCGAATGAGGCGCGAGAAAAGTTGAAGCGCGCGAGTGGCATTGTGAGACACGCTCTCAATTAAGAGAAAACCGCAAAGGCGCGAAGGGCGCAAAGAAAATACAAAAAAACTTCGCGCTCTTCGCAAAGCGGCCTTCGCGGTAAAGGTTTTGATGACAAGTGAAAAACTTTTGTTAGGCATAGACGGCGGCGGAAGCAAAACACTCGCCCTGATCGCCGATGAAAGTGGAAACGTGATCGGGCGCGGGAGCGCCGAGTCGTCTAACTATCATTCGGTTGGGAAAGAGAAAGCGTACGAGTCGCTCAACAACGCGATTCGATTCGCGTTTGAAGACGCCAAGTTGAGTCGGCAAAATTTTCAGGCGGCATGTCTCGGACTGTCGGGCGTGGATCGTCCTCAAGATCGCGCCGTGATCGAAAGTTGGGCGAAAGAAAATTTATCAGGCACACCTCTAAAAATAGTCAACGACGCCGAGCTCGTGTTAGCCGCAGGCACAGCCGATGGTTGGGGCGTGGCGATGATCTGCGGGACGGGGTCTATCGTGTATGGGCGCAACAAAAACGGAGAGACCATGCGCGCCGGTGGCTGGGGTTACTTGCTCGGCGACGAAGGAAGCGGCTACAGGATCGGGCTGGCGGCATTACAAGCGATTGCGCGCGCGCACGATGGGCGCGATGAGAAAACGATCTTGAATCAATTAATCTTGAATCATTTATCTTTAAGTTCACCGGTTGATCTGATCAAATACATTTATCGCGAGCGCGTGCCAACAACCGAGATCGCCGCGCTGGCTTCTTTCGTGGAAGAAGCCGCCGAGGGCGGCGATGCAGTCGCTACGAAAATTCTTCAAGAGGCGGCGCACGAATTAAGTCTCGCCGTTAATTCTACTGTGAGACAATTGCGAATGACGGGCGCGATTCCCTGCGCGCAAGCGGGCGGCGTAATCACGCGCGGAAAAATAATCGCCGCCATGTTTCGTCAGTCGGCGCACGCCATGGGCTTGGCACTTCACCCCATTCAACCCGTGATCGAACCGGCACAGGGCGCGATCCGTTTGGCGCAAAAAATAAAGTGACGAAGCAAGCGTCATTGCGAGCGTTCTTCGCGAAGCAATCTCCGCCCATGCCGAGATTGCTTCGGCGGAAAAACGCCGCCTCGCAATGACATGGCAATGATTTGTAAAACGAAATGACAACCTCTCAACTTCACTCCGAAATTTTTGAACAGCCGCGCATCATCCAAAATTTTTTGGATCGCGAATCGCAAAACGTGGCGAGCATCGCCAAGCGCGTGAACGATTACGACATTCGCTACATCGTCATCGCCGCGCGCGGCACGTCGGACAACGCGGCGCGATACGGGCAATATGTTTTTGGGGCGATCAACCGCTTGACTGTTGCGCTGGCAACGCCATCTCTGTTTGGGATTTATCACCGCCCGCCGCGACTCGACAACGCCTTAGTGATCGGTGTATCGCAATCGGGGCAATCGCCGGATATTGTTAACGTGATCGCCGAAGCGCGGGCGCAGGGGTCGCCGACTATCGCCGTCACCAACGATCCAGAGTCGCCGCTCGCGTTGGCGGCATCCCATTTGATTCAACTTCGGGCGGGCGCAGAAAAAAGTGTCGCCGCCACAAAAACTTACACCACGCAGTTGGTCG
>JACRLA010000405.1 GCA_016215145.1 Chloroflexota bacterium | reverse complement strand
CTCTTGTAATTGTTTTTTGAATTCATCGGTCGTGAGTTGAACACGATAACCCGTGAACGATTCCATCTTGTCGAGGGTGCCGCCACTGAAACCCAACCCACGCCCCGACATTTTGCCGACGGGCAGTCCCAACGACGCCACCAACGGTTCAACAACCAGAGTCGTTTTATCGCCCACGCCGCCTGTTGAATGTTTATCAACAATGACTGGCGCGATGTTCCACATCCACACGTCCATCGTATCGCCGGAGTGCGCCATCGCCATCGTCAGGTCGGCGGTCTCGCGCGGGGTCATGCCGCGAAAATAGATCGCCATAGCCATCGCCGAAGCCTGATAATCGGAAATCTCACCTGAGGTAAAACCTTTGATGAAGTAATTAATTTCTTCGGTGGTTAGTGGTTCGCCGTCACGTTTTTTTTCGATTAAATCTACAACTCGCATAGTCTGTCCTTTAAGACACCGAGTGTTTTGAAAACACTCGGTGTTTAGTTCACGGTGAACTTCGTGAAGTGATACTGTATCTTCCCACCGGCAACGCTCAACGTATCTTGCCCATCGCCGATGCTGCCGCCACTGCCTGTCGCTGTCCACGCAATAATTTTCGTCGGCGCGGCGTCTTGCACGCTGGAGACAGAAAATTTTGCATCGCCCAAACGGCTCAACAGTTCAAGATAAAAGTCGCGCACCAGGTTCGCGCCTTGCACGGTGCGATTCGAAGTGACATGCGCCACATCGGTTTGATACAAGTTCATCAACGAATCAAGATCGCGCCGCGTAAGTGAATCGAATAACGCCGTCACAATATCCGCCGAAGGTGAAGGTGCGGGCGGGGTTGGCGGCGGCGCAGGAGTCGGCGGCGCGATGTTCGGTTTAATTTTGTGAAAAGCGTTGAGCGTGTTTTGAATCAATCCGCCATATTGCGACGCTTGCCCCGGTCCGTTATACATAGAAGCAAACGTGTTGAAGTCGTTTGCCTGCAAAGCGAGAACGCGGCGCGAGTTGGTGGAAGGACCTTGAACGAAATCGAAGAAGCCGATAACCTGCGCCCGATCACCTGAAGCGAAGGCATCAAACATTTGTTGAACGGATTCGTAGCCCACGCCCGAAAAATTAAATCCCATAATCTGCGGGCTACCCATGCTGATCGAAGATTTTGCCGCCGTGTCGTTAAGAGTGGTGGCAAAACTAAACGCTTCCCACTCGGCAGTTTGGCGACCGTGAAAGTCGCGCCAGTTTTGATCTACTGAAGGTCGCCATTGATGCCCCTGCCACGTTTGCCCTTGATCGAATTTAAAAAACTGATTGAATCGATCTGGATCAGTCTTGCCCCAATAGTTGTAGAAGATGTGATTCTCAAAACGGATGAGGGTGCGCCCGTCGTCGCCGAATCCGCGCCCGCCCGATTCGACGGCGAACACGGCGACGGCTACCGCAGGATCAATTTTTAATTCCGCCGATAGAACATTGAGCAGTCCGCCAAATTTATTCCAGATGTTCGCCGCGAGTTTTTCTGTGCCGCTCATGCTCGCGGCAACTTCCGCACGATCTGTATCAGGTGCTTGAAGCGGAACAGCGGCAAACTGAGACATTCGGTTGACGAGGAAACCGGCGGCAACACCTTGTGAGGCGAGCAAGATAAATTCTTTTTTGATGAATCCATTTTGTCCCTCGACGATCACCGTATACCATTCGCCCTGCTCGCCCGTCACTTCCACAGACGTGTTCGCCGCCAACCCGCGAAGGATGGTGTCGGGTCGCACTTCGGGCGCGGATCGAAAATTAACGCTTGATGTGGTTTTGCCGCTCTGGTTTGGCATGATGGGTCTCCTGTGAGAATAGGCTGATTATATTCGTATTTCGTATTGCGTATTCCGTTGGGATTTTGGGATTTGGAAGTTGGGATTTTTTATTGTGCGTTGTTCATTTATAATCACGCTACGAGGTGACTATGCAAACAGTTGAGACGATCATCAAGGGTATTGTGATCACGATGAATGTGGAGGGAGCGATTTACAATGACGGCGCGATAGCGATCAACGGCGACTCGATCGTGGCTGTCGGCGCGGCGAATGAAATTGCCAAAGGGTATGCCGCCAGCCAGACCTTCGACTTCAGTGGCAGGGCAATCATCCCCGGATTCGTCAACGCCCACACACACATCCCCATGACTCTGCTGCGCGGGCTGGCAGATGATTTGCGACTCGATGTGTGGCTCTTCGGTTATGTGATGCCGGTGGAACACGAATTTGTCTCGCCCGATTTTTGCCGACTCGGTTCTTCGATTGCTTGCGCCGAGATGATCAAGAGCGGCATTACCTCTTTCGCCGACATGTATTATTTTGAAGAAGACGTGGCGAAGGCAACAGCCGAAGCCGGGATGCGCGGCGTGTGCGGGCAAACCGTTTTAAAATTTCCATCGCCCGACGCCAAGAGTTATGAAGATAGTTTAGCCTCGGCGCGCGACTTTATTCAACGCTGGAAGAATCATCCGCTCATTGTTCCGGCGGTCTCGCCCCACGCTCCTTACACTTGCACTCCAGAAATTTTGCGCGCTTGCTCGGCGTTGGCGCAAGAGTTCGACGTGCCGCTTCACACGCACATTTCCGAGACGGCGTTTGAAGTGGACAACATGAGAAAAGAAAACGGCATGCCCGTTGTGCCGTGGATTAAAAAGCACGGCGTGCTTGAAGCAAAAGTTTTAGCCGCGCACTGCGTTCACATTGACGCCGGTGAGATGCGGACTTTTAAAAATGCCAACGCTGGCATTGCCCACAACCCGACGAGTAATTTAAAACTTGCATCGGGTATTGCGCCTGTGGTGAAAATGTTAGAGACAGGTTTAAACGTGGGTATCGGCACAGATGGTCCCGCCTCGAACAACGATCTCGATATGCTCGAAGAGATTCGTCTCGCCGCCATTTTAGCGAAGACAGCCAACAACGACCCCACTGTTTTACCGGCGCGCAAAGCGCTGGAGATGGCGACGCGGCTCGGAGCGAACGCGCTGCACATCGGCAACATCACCGGCTCGCTCGAAGTGGGCAAACGCGCCGACATCACCGTGATCGATCTCAGCCCGATCCACAACTCGCCAAAATTTTCGCGCGATCCCAACGCCATCTATTCG
>JACRLA010000404.1 GCA_016215145.1 Chloroflexota bacterium | reverse complement strand
ACTCGTGATCGCCAGATCGCCGAAGCCTTGTGGAACGGAATCACTTTTGATGTTGTAGACACCGGCGGCATTGAAGTTTTGGGACGCGATCCAAAAGCCAAACCGCTCTCCATTGATTCAGCAGATTTCATTCCGCAGATTCGTGAACAAGCCGAACTGGCAATCGAAGAAGCCAACGCGGTGATCTTCGTCGTGGATGTAACCACTGGCATGACCGTTGCCGACGAGCAGGCGGCGGACATTTTGCGTAAACGCCAAAAGCAAAGAGACGGCGTCCCCTATCCGCCGATCTTTATCGCCGTAAATAAAAACGACACGGCAGATCGACTCAGCGACATCTATCCTTTTTATGAATTAGGTATGGGCGAGTTGTATGGCATCTCGGCGATGCACGGTGTAGGCACAGGCGATCTACTTGATGCAGTGGTGGCGGCGTTGCCCAAAGAAGAAGTTGAAGAAGATGAGTCGGTGAAGATCGCCATCGTCGGCAAACCGAATGTTGGAAAAAGTTCGCTGCTCAATCGGCTGTTAGGTGAGGAACGAGTCATTGTCTCGCCGATAGCCGGGACGACGCGCGACGCGATTGACACAAAATTAAATTACGAAGGGATGCCGATCACCTTGATTGACACGGCGGGCATCCGGCGGCGCGGCAAGATCGAAGTCGGCGTAGAAAAATACAGCGTGCTACGAACTTATAAAGCATTGGATCGCGCCGACGTAGCGTTGGTATTAATTGACGCCATCGAAGGCATCACACTGCAAGACGCGCACATCGCCGGAATGGTGTTGGAGAAGAAACGCAGCGTAGTGGTGATCGTCAACAAGTGGGACGCGGTTGAAAAAGATTCGTACTCGATGAACGACTTCACCGAGAAGGTTCGCACCCAATTGCATTTTGTGGATTACGTGCCGTTGTTGTTCATCTCGGCGAAGACCGGGCAGCGCGTTGAACAGGTGATGCCGATGGCATTGCGCGTGCAGGAAGAACGGTTAGTGCGTGTGCCAACCGCCGAACTGAATCGCATTGTGCGCGACGCAATGCTGAAACATGCCCCGACTTCGCGCGGCGGCAAGCGACTCAAAATTTTTTACGCCGCTCAAGTGGGCACCGACCCGCCGACGTTTGTCTTTCACGTCAACGATCCCAAACTGGCTCATTTCACTTACGGGCGATTCATGGAGAATCAAATCCGCGAAACCTATCCATTCTTCGGCACGCCGATCCAATTGGTATTCAAAGGACGAGACGAAAAGGATTTATAATCGCGGACAGCCGATGGCGTATAGCAGATAGCGTATCGCATATCACGCATCACGCATCACGCATCACGCATCACGCATCACGCATCACGCATCACGCAATACGGAGTTACCGACTTGACTGAAATTATCGAAACCGCACCTGCCCTCCCTAAAACCAAATCGTTCGTCCGTGAAGTGGTGGAGACGCTGATCCTCACGGCGATCATTTTTATGAGCGTCAACTTCATCACCGGACGATTCAAGATTTACGGCGCGAGTATGGACGCCACATTTCAAAACGGGCAGTACATCATCGTCAATCGTCTGTCGTATCAGTTCAGCAAAGTAGAACGGGGCGACGTGATCGTGTTAGTGCCGCCCGGCACCGCGCCCTCGAATTTCTTTGAACGATTGATCGGCTTGCCCGGCGAAACCGATTTTATTAAACGCATCGTCGGCATCCCCGGTGACACGATCCGCGTTGAAGGCAACACCTTAATGGTCAACGGCAAGGCGGTTCAAGAACCTTACATCCGCGAACCCATGCGCTCGTTTGCGCCGCAAACGTGGAATTTGAAAGACGACGAATACTTTGTCTTGGGCGACAACCGCAACTTCTCTAAAGACTCGCGCGATCCTTCTATCGGTCCCATCAAGTTTGATCGCATCGTGGGGAGTGTGTGGATCGTGTATTGTATCCATGACAACTAGACACCGAGTGTCTCAAAGACACTCGGTGTCTGAAGTAGGCCATGACTCAACTTTCCGAATCCGACATCCGCGCGATTGTGGAACGAGTGGTGAAGCGCACACTCGGTGGCGCCGACTCTGCCGCGCCAGCGGCTGCCCCGCCTCAACCAGTTGCCGCGCGCGGTGACGACAACAACGTCGCCCTCGGCGCCGATCATGGCGGCTATCCGCTCAAAGAGATTTTGAAGACTCATCTCGCCTCACTTAATTACAACGTGATTGATTGCGGAACAAATTCTACGGATGCAGTGGACTATCCTGATTTCGCTTATGCCGTTGCGCGGCTAGTGAGTGAAGGCAAAGCATGGCGCGGCATCGTGATTGATGGCGCGGGCATTGGCAGCGCGATGGTGGCGAACAAAGTGCCGCGTGTGCGCGCTGCCTTATGTTACGATCACGCCACGGCGATGAACAGCCGCGAACACAACGACGCGAATGTGCTAACACTTGGCGCAGGACTGATCGGCGCAAACCTTGCCAAACAAATTGTCGAGGTGTGGTTGAAAACCGAGTTCGGCGGCGGGCGGCACGCCAAGCGCGTGGAAAAAATTATTGAAGTGGAAAAAAGGTTTTTGAAAGAGTGAAATGATCGCAGATCGTTCTTCCACAAAGACAACCCGTGCAGAAGCGGAACGCTGGACATATCAGCGTTACCGTCGTGAAACTGCGGAGGGTGAACACTTTGAAGTGATCGAAGGGATTCGCACTATGGCGCCTAGCCCCAGTCGTTTTCATCAATATGCGTTGACAAAACTTGCCTCACAACTTGAAACCTTCGTGACACGCGAGAATCTTGGCACGGTGTTGGTCGCTCCTTTTGATGTCTATTTCTCCGAAGACGAATTCGTGCAGCCTGATATATTATTCGTCGCAAAAGATCATTCGGAACGATTAACGGATCACGGCGTGCGCGGCGCACCCGATCTCGTGATCGAGATTGTCTCACCCGGCAGCACACGCATGGATCGAATCACCAAGCGCAACCTCTACGCAAAACACGGTGTGCCAGAATATTGGATCATCAGCCCAAATGAACAAACAATAGAAGTCTTGACGCTTCAGAATAGAAAATACGAAACAGCCGGTTTCTATGAAGAGGACGACAGCATCGCTTCGCCAACATTGATCGGTTTTTCATGCGTCGTGCGCGATATTTTTGTGAGAGACGATGAATCTTAATTCCCAAGACGTTGAACGAATCGTAGAAACAGTCACGCGCCAAGTGCTGCTGGCGCTGTGCGTGCAGTTCTGCGTGGATAATGTCCGCACGGTGGTTTCCGCCGGGGCTGACCGCATCACCGCCGGAGTCGGCGTGGTGCCGCAGGATCGGTTGATCGCTTCCATGATCGATCACACATTGCTCAAACCCGAAGCCACGCATGATCAAGTTGCCCAGTTGTGTTTTGAGGCGCGCAAATTTAATTTCGCCAGCGTGTGCGTTAACCCGGGTCATGTTAAGTTGTGCGTCGAATTGTTGAAGGGTTCGCCCGTCAAAGTTTGCACGGTGATCGGCTTTCCGCTTGGGGCAACCGCCACCGACGTGAAGGCGTTTGAGGCGCAACAAGCGTTAGACGAAGGCGCAACCGAAATTGACATGGTGATCAACATCGGCGCGTTGAAGTCGAAAGATTATCCGGCGGTGCTGCACGATATTAAATCGGTGGTGCGCGTCGGTCATGCCAAAGCGGCGTTGGTGAAAGTGATCATCGAAGCCTCACTGTTAACCGACGAAGAAAAAGTTGCGGCGTGCTTACTCTCCAAAGAAGCGGGCGCAGATTTTGTGAAGACCTCCACCGGTTTCAGCACGGGCGGGGCAACGGCAGCCGATGTGGCATTGATGCGTAAGACGGTGGGCGCGTCTATGGGCGTGAAAGCCTCCGGCGGCATTCGTTCGTTAGAAGACACACAGCAAATGATCCAAGCGGGCGCGACACGCATCGGGGCGAGCGCGGGCGTGAAGATCATGGGCGAGATGAGCGGGAAGAAAGAGGCGGCAGTGCCTGTGGCGGCGGGGAAGTATTAGAACGTGATGCGTGATACGTGATGCGTGAGGCGTGGAAGGTCACGTATCACGCATCACGCTTTTTAAATCTATGACAAACACAAACTACAAATCTATCGCTCGTAAAATCGTTTATGTTCTACTCGCCGCGCAAAGTGTTGGCTCGGCGGGGTTCATTGTGACGGCAACAGTTAACACGATTGTTGGAGATAAATTAAGCGGTCACGCCAGTTGGGCAGGCGTGCCAAGCGCGGTGTATCAGTTCGGGGCGGCGTTGGCGGCTTACGCTTGGGGCTACGGTATGGATACGTTGGGGCGGCGCGGCGGACTCACCGTGGGTCTGTTACTCGGCGTCATCGGATCATTGTTGGCGGCAGTCGCAATCAACAGCAGCTCGTTCATCCTATTTTTGATCGCCATGATCTTGATGGGAACGGCGAACTCGGCGTTGCAGTTGGCGCGATTCGCGGCGGCGGAAGTTCACGAACAAAGTGAACGCGGACGGGCGATCTCCAACGTGGTGGTCGGCGGCACGGTGGGCGCGGTGTTTGGTCCGGTGTTGGTGGGACCCACCGGCAAGCTCGCCCTGCAATTTAATTGGCAAGAGTTGAGCGGTCCTTACGCGGCGAGCTTCGCCTTGTTCATCATTGCGGCGATCATCATCTTCGTTTGGCTACGCCCCGACCCGCGCGACATCGGGCGCGAGATAACCGCGCACGATGAAAAAAATAAAACCGTCATCGCCGGTCCCACGCGCAGCATCCCGCAAATTTTAAGTCAACCTGCGGCGATTGTGGCAGTGGCTTCGATGGTCTTCGGTCAAGCGACGATGGTGATGCTGATGGTGATCACCTCACTGCACTTGCGCGGACACGATCACGAACTGAGTTCAATCTCACTCGTCATTTCATCGCACGTCTTCGGCATGTATGCCTTTTCAGTTTTGTCAGGTCGCCTGGCAGATCGTTGGGGGCGCGCACCGGTGATCATCGTCGGCGCAGGCACACTGATCCTCGCCTGCCTCACTGCGCCGCTTTCGCCGGATATTCTTCCGGTGTCTGTTGCGCTCTTCTTGTTGGGGCTCGGTTGGAATTTTTGTTACGTCGGCGGCTCATCACTGCTTGCCGATCAACTCTCGCCCGCAGAACGCGCCAAAACTCAAGGCTTCAACGATCTCTTGATCGGGCTGACATCGGCAATCGGAAGCTTGGGAAGCGGATTCGTCTTCGCCGCCGTGGGTTATGGCGTGATGGGGATCGTCGGGGCTGCCGCCGCTTTAATTCCTTTGGCGTTAACCGTGTGGTGGCAAGCGCAGAGGCAAGTGGCAGTAACCGTTTAAAACGAGAACGACGCGGCATAACAACCGCGTCGTTTTTATTTAACCGCGCGATATTTTTCTGATACACTCTACCCCTCTATGCCCGACTCACGCCAGATGCTCTCTGTTGGTATTGACGTTGGCACGACCACGACGCAATTAGTTTTCTCGCGCCTGACTCTCAGTGACACTTCACGCGCCGGTCAAGTTCCACGTATCGGCATCACCGAAAAATCCATCCTCTATCAATCGCCGATCACGTTTACGCCATTATCAGATCGTGAAACCATTGACGCGGCTCGTTTAAGCGATCACATCAAGCGCGAATATAAAAACGCGGGCGTTGACCCAACCCAAGTAGAAACGGGCGCAGTGATCATCACCGGCGAAACCGCCAAAAAGAAAAACGCCGACGAAATTTTAAAATCGCTCGGCGGTCTCGCAGGTGAATTTATCGTCACGGTTGCTGGTCCCCATCTCGAATCCATGATCGCCGGACGCGGCGCGGGCGCGGCAGACTATTCCAAAAAACATTTTTGCTCTGTGACCAACATAGACATCGGCGGCGGCAGCGCCAACTCGGTCATCTTCAAAGCAGGTGAGATGATCGCCGCCGCGGCGATGAACTACGGCGGGCGCATCATGGAGATCGATCACGCCAGCGGAAAGATTCGCCACATCGCCGAACCGGCGCGCCATATCCTCAACGATCTCAAATCGAATCTCGGTGTCGCCGACTCTCCTACCTTGAACGATCTGCGCCGCTTCACCGATCGCATGGCAGACCTCACCGTTGAACTCGCCGAAGGTGCGTCATCACAACTGGCGCATAAACTTTATCTCACCCCACCCTCACCCGTTTCTGGAAAAAATACCGTGTTGATGTTGTCGGGTGGAATCGGTCATTACTTCTACAATCCAATCTCAATCAACTCCGTCGCCGACGCAACGATCCACGACGACATCGGACCCCTTCTCGCCGAATCACTTCGCAATCATGCGGTCATCAAAACGTACGAGACGGTGAAACCATCGGAAACGTTGCGCGCCACGGTGTTAGGCGCGAGTTCACAAACCGTCACCCTCTCCGGTTCAACCATCTGGGCAGAGCGCAA
>JACRLA010000097.1 GCA_016215145.1 Chloroflexota bacterium | reverse complement strand
CCCTAACGAAGTTCGTCTCATGCAATACGCTGAAAAGATTTTCGCGCCGTTGATTCATGAAGGCGTTTTTGACAATCTTGAGCGTGTGTTTAGCGCGCTGCTTTTAGATTACATTGATCGGCAGATCGCTCTCTATAAAAACAAGAACAACGATCTTGAAGCACGACACCAACAGTCGTTTGACGATTTCACCGCGTCGTTGAAAAATCGCGCCACGCCCGAACAAGAAGAAGTATGGATGGACTGGGAAGCCGCGCGAACTTTTCTCCGCAAATGGCAAAATATCCGCAAGCAAGTGACCGATAATGGCACTGCTTGACGGCATAAAGACACCGAGTGTTTTTGAAACACTCGGTGTCTTTTAAGGAGACTCTATGCCCCCACTTCACATCGTCACTGGCGCGTTTGGCTATTCTGGCAAATATGTTGCCCAACGTTTACTCAACGAAGGTCACCGCGTCCGCACGCTGACCAATTCACTTAATCGCCCCAACCCGTTTGGCAATAAAGTCGAAGCGCATCCGTTTAACTTCGAGAACAGGACCGCGCTCGTCGAATCCATGCGCGGCGTGGAAGTTTTTTACAACACCTATTGGGTGCGTTTCAATTACACGATGCAAGGGTTTCAACATTCGGTTGCCGTTGAGAATACGTTGAGGATGTTCGAGGCGGCGAAAGAAGCGGGCGTGAAGCGCATCGTTCACATCAGCATTACCAATCCATCAAAAGAATCTCCGCTCGAATACTTTAGCGGCAAGGCTGTGTTGGAAGAAGCGTTAATCAATTCGGGAGTTTCGTATTGCATCTTGCGCCCCACCGTGTTGTTCGGCAAAGAAGATATTTTGATCAACAACATCGCCTGGACGTTGCGCCGCCTGCCGCTGTTCGGCGTGTTCGGCGATGGCAAGTATCGTCTGCAACCGATCTACGTGGATGACTTGGCGCAGTTAATGGTCGAGCAAGGCAAGAGCCGCGAAAATAAAATCATTGACGCCATCGGTCCCGAAACATTCACCTATCGTGAACTCGCCGAAACCGTTGGAGAAATTATTGGCGCAAAGAAACCGGTTGTGTCTGTGCCGATCTGGTTTGGATACGCAAGCGGTTGGGTCATTGGAAAAATGGTGAACGATGTGTTGATCACCCGCGAAGAGATCGAAGGCTTGATGGCAGATTTGCTTTATACTAAGTCCGCACCCGCAGGCAGTACAAAGTTAACCGAGTGGACACGCGAACACAAAAACATTTTAGGAATGAAATATGCCAGCGAGTTGGCGCGGCGGCGAGATCGAAATGAGGCGTACGAGAAGTTGTGAAGGAGAGCAGTGACATGAGTGAAGTTAACCGCCCGCGAGGCGGCATTCCCGACGCGCCGGTGCATCCTTTAAGCGCATTCGTCACCATCATCCTCGATTGGCTGTGGACGATCCTTGAAGTGCCACTTACTTTGAGCGTCGCCGGCATTGTGGCGATCCTGCCGATCAGCCTCGCCATCGCCATCATCAACTGGCTTGCCGTCACGCTGGTGCAGCGATTTGTCTCACATGATTCATGGGGCGCATCGATCTCCAAAGGACTCGTCATGGGCATCGCCGCCGGAGTGCCGTATCCACTCACGGGCAGCGCGCTTGGCGCACCATTATTAATCTGGTCGGGCGCGCACGCCGTGCAGCAACTTTTATTGAAGTCGCCTCAAGAATGATTCTCGCCCCCTCCATCCTCTCCGCCGATTTTAAAAGACTCGAAGCCCATGTGCGCGAAGCATTGCAGGCAGGCGCGCAGTGGATTCACGTTGACGTGATGGACGGTCACTTCGTCCCGAACATTACGATTGGACCGATGATCGTGCAAGCCCTCAAACCGCTACGCGATGAAATGAATTCGGTTCTCGACGTGCATCTCATGATCGAAAACCCTGATCGGTATGTCACCGATTTTGCCCGCGCGGGCGCCGATGTGATCACCGTCCACGTTGAAGCCTGCCCGCACCTTCACCGCACGATTCAACTCATCAAGAGTCTTAACGTCAAAGCGGGCGTCACTTTAAATCCGGCAACGTCATTAACCACGCTTGAAGAAATTTTGCCTGAGGTTGATCTGGTGTTGATTATGAGCGTCAACCCCGGCTTCGGCGGGCAGAGTTACATCGCAACCAGCACCGCAAAAATTAAACGCGCGCGCGAAATGTTGAATGCGATTGGATCGAAAGCGTGGCTCGAAGTGGATGGCGGGATCAACGCCGCCACCATCGGGGACGCCGCCAACGCGGGCGCAACAGTTTTCGTGGCGGGCAACGCTGTCTTCGGCGGAAGCGGAAGTGTCGCAGAAAATATCAATGCTCTAAAAAAAGTAATTGGTATTTAGTAATTACCATGATCTTCACCTCCCGTCGTTCCCCTGTTCTTTCCACTCGCGGCATGGTCGCGTCGAGTCAACCATTGGCGACTCAAGCAGGCGTAGAAATTTTGCGGCAAGGTGGCAACGCGGCAGACGCCGCCGTGGCAACTGCTGCCGCGCTGAACATCACCGAGCCAACCTCAACAGGGATCGGCGGCGATATGTTTGCGCTGTATTACGATGCCAAGACGAAACAGGTGAAGGCGTTAAATGGATCGGGGCGCGCCGAAAACAGAATCTGGTGAATGAGAGACTGGAGATTGGAGATTTTTTTCACGCCCATAACATCACGGTACCCGGGGCGTGCGCTGGTTGGGTTGATCTCATCAAGCGACACGGTTCAATGCCGATGAAAGAGATTCTCAAACCGGCGATTCGTTTAGGGGAAGAGGGTTTCCCCGTTTCGCCTATCACTGCCTATTTTTGGAATCGCGGCGTGGAGCGTTTTCAGTTGCACACGCGCGGGCGGGCGATGACGATTGACGGGCGCGCTCCCAAGGCGGGAGAACTTTTTAAAAATCCCGATCTGGCTAAAACATTTCGCGCCATCGCCGAAGGCGGAGCGGAATCATTTTACAAAGGTGAGATCGGCAAGAAAATTGTTGAGACGATTCAAAAATATGGCGGCGTGATGACCACAGATGATTTAGCGAATCATGTCTCAACATGGGACGAACCGATCAGCACCACGTATCGCGGTGTGCGCGTGTGGGAATGCCCGCCCAATGGGCAAGGGCTGGCGGCGTTGATGGCGTTAAACATTCTCGAAGAGTACGATCTCAAGTCGCTCGACCCGTTGAGTCCGGAACGTTTGCATTTGATCATTGAGTCGCTGCGTTTGGCATTTGCCGATACACGCTGGTATGTCGCCGATCCAAAATTTAATCCCGCGCCATTAAATGGTTTGCTCTCAAAACAATATGCAAGCGAGCGGCGCAAGATCATCAATACGCAATACGCAACACTCGATACGAAACGCGGTTCGCCTGTTGCCGGAAGCGACACCGTTTATTTTTGTACGGTGGATGCACAGGGTAATGCGTGTTCGTTCATCATCAGCAATTACATGGGCTTCGGCACAGGCATTGTGCCGGATGGATTGGGCTTCACTCTGCAAAATCGCGGGCACAATTTTTCTCTCGACCCGAATCATCCCAACGCGCTCGCGCCGAACAAACGACCTTATACGACGATCATCCCGGGAATGATGACACGCGACGATGAATCATTGTTCGCGCCGTTTGGCGTGATGGGCGGTTTCATGCAACCGCAAGGTCACGCCCAAGTGGTGATCAACATGATTGACGACGGGCTTGATCCACAAGCGGCGTTAGATCGTCCGCGCATCTGTTTAGAGCCGGGTGCGGCAGATGGAAGGGTGGCGTTAGAGGAAGGTATTGGCGCGGAGACGGTATCCACTTTGAAAAAGATGGGACACGATGCGTATTCCGTCAGCGGTTACGCCCGATCACTTTTTGGTCGCGGGCAGATCATCGTGAATCAAAATGGCGTGTTGTGGGGCGGCAGCGATCCGAGACTTTTTGGTCGCGGGCAGATCATCGTGAATCAAAATGGCGTGTTGTGGGGCGGCAGCGATCCGAGGGCGGATGGGTGTGCGTTTGGGTTGTAATTAGTAAGTGGTAATTGGAAATTAGAAAAACGTCCCGCGTCTTAACGTCGGGATGTTTTTTGTTTACCATTTGGAGGGCGATGCCTTGTTATAACCTTAAGCATTACTCTTCGTTCTTTAATCACTCGCGACAACTTGCGCCGCATCACTACAATGTATTCTTGAATCATCGTGTTATCCACAACGCCCGTTTCGTTTGATGGGCTATTACGAAGGGGCATTCGCTTGTTTGGGATAGAACGATGAAACGTATCTATGTAATCAAAATCGGATTGCTCAAAGAAACATCGCACCGAAATATCGGTAGGCAAGGTTACGCCTTTAACTTTGCGATTGCCTACAACGTAACAGGCATAACCACCTGGCTTGATCACTTGCGCGACATTGGCTATTGAGTTTTGTAAATCGGAATAAAAAGCGGAAACTTCTAATGCGCGTTTGAGATCAACTTGAACCACACGCTTCAATGACTCGTCCAAAGCATCGCACGAAAAGGCTGGAATCTTTTTGAGAGTCTTGCCGCCCATAAGTTTGTTGTCAATCTTGTCGGGCTCTTCAAGTTCTAACCAAGCAGCAGAAAGACGTGAATACTGACCGTAAGCAACTGTTGTGTGCGAATCGCCATAAGGTGGAGATGTCACTACAATATCTACAGAAGCGGGCGCGATTTTAGTTTCGGGAATTTCAAGGACAGTGTTGAAGTTATAGACGTTGGCTTTAGGCGGACGCTTAAAGTTGCGCGCGATGGCAAGAAACTTTTGTAAACCGTCTCGGTTACGTTTGAGTTTCGCTGCCATAATCCCGAACACATCAGGGGTAAAGTTTTTGAGCGCCGCATCATCATAGCGATACAACTTGAATTCATTGTTGCGCGTGTTTGAACTCTCGCGCACTGTTTCGCTAAACGCCACTTGGAAGAATCGCCGCACATCCACATCAGTAATTTTCTCAATGAATGCCTTGAGCCGAATGAGCTTTTGCGTGACTTCAGGTTTAAACCAAAAATCAAGGCGGCTGATGCCGGCAACATAAAATTCTTCGGAGAACGTTGGGGCTTTAGCGCGAAGGGCAAAGCGGTTGTAGCTAGCAATCTCTTGATCAACATTATGTAGATCGGGTGTAGCTGTTTTAGTTTGCGCGATGAGACGAGCTAAAGGATTAAGATCAGTGCCGACAACATTGATCCCTCTGATGAGACCTTCAACAAGCGATGTGCCTGTGCCGCAATAAGGATCAAATAAGAGTTTGGCGTCTGTTGCCGCGAACATATCAAGCAGCTTACCAGCCACTTGGGGAATCATCCGCGCAGGATAATCGTGATAACAATGAGTTATCTCACGCGTGGATGCGCCATTGAACGTCCAATCTTGAATAGCTGGATGAAGATCATCGGCAGTGATGAAAGAGAGTTGCACGGTTTGTGACACGACTACAACTCCTTCACATTCTTGAACAACGCTAGCAGTTTGGCTTCCCGCGTTCTAAAACCCGTGCCGTGATTACGCGCAGATGTTATTTTGTCGTGCAATCTCAGATCGACCAACACATTTCCTTCCCATATTTGTTTACGAATGATTTTGGGCGAAGTGTCGGTCAATAGGTAAGCGTGCTTATACTTAAACGATTCAATTTCCTCATCCATTTTACTTTGAGCGCCAACTAAGATCAAAGCAGGAATCTTTTGCATGAAGCGTTCCACCAGAGTTTCAAGTTGCCATTCCGCAATTAACTCCTCCGACGGTTTATGACGAACCGAAATCGTTTCAGGCTCGATATGCAAATACAACCCCTGCTCATTGGGCAAGCGCGACATGGTGAAGTAAAGCCCCATGCGCCCATCTTGATCGGGTGTGCCATATTTGCGTATTGCTTCCAGCGGTTTCATCTTCCACACTTTTCGATTGAAGGTGAAGAGGGTGATCAGCGAAGTCGAGCCAATGCGATGCGCTTTGAGTTCAACATTCTTTAGATCGGGAACGGCGATGTTATTTTCTTTCAAGCCCAATGCTTGCTCAAGTGTTTGACCGATTCCCGTTGGTCCTCTTCGCTTGGACGGAATCCAACCTTGCTTTTTGAGATCTGCAAAAGCACGTTTAAATTCGTCGAGGGTCATCGCTTTGGCTTTAGGCATTGTTGCTTTATCTCCACGCCTCATTATAACTTTTCCCAAAAACAAAACATCCCAAAAGTTTTTCAACCTTCGGGATGTTCCAACTTCCAACCTCTAACGTCCAGCTCTATACCAACGCCACCACTTCAATTTCCACCACACCCATCTTGGGCAGCGCGGCAACTTGCACGGTGGAACGCGCGGGCGGGTCTTTAGGGAAGAACTCCGTATACACGGCATTCATTTTATTGAACTCTGCCAGGTTGACCATGAACACGGTGGTCTTGATCACTTTATCCATGCTCGTGCCTGCGGCTTTCAACACTTCGGTTAAATTTTGCAACACACGCCGCGTTTGGGCTTCGATGCCGCCGCCAACGATCTCGCCCGTCGCAGGATCAATGGCAATCTGTCCGGCGGTGTAAACGAACTCGCCAACTTTGATCGCTTGCGAGTACGGTCCAATAGCTTTCGGCGCTTTATCGGTGCTGACAACTGTTTTGTTCATCGTTTAATTTTCCTTTCGAGAAGCAAGTATACAGGGAAGCAGGTAACAACGTAAACAGGTAGAAGGGAAACAAGAAAACAAGTAGAACGTGTTTACCTGCTACGTGTTTACCTTTCCACTTCCCAACGCAATCTCCAACAACCTCTTTCGTCGCGGCATCATGTTCTCCGGCAACTGATTCGGATCGAACCAACGCACTTCCAGCACTTCTTTGCCGTCGGGTTGCGGTGTGCCACTTACAATCTCGACGCGGAAGAGCGTGCTGACGAGTTGCACCTGATTGCCATCTTCATAATGATGAAAGGCATCGCGTCCGGTGAAGCATCCGATCAATTCGCGCGGCGCGATCTCGACGCCAATCTCTTCCCTGCCTTCACGAATCAACGTGCCGCTGATCGATTCGCCGATTTCCATTAAGCCCGCAGGCAAAATTCCCCACAAGCCGGTGTGATGCAGACCGAGCAGAACTTCGCCGCGATCATTTTGAATCACTGCCAACGCGCCGGGCGAAATGATTCGCCCCGTGCCGGTCAACGCACGCAGATCGCGCCAGCCTTCGCCCACATTTGAATCGAATCGCGGCGGATCGAAATGCAACGTTCCATTTTTTTGATTCAGGCAATCACGCGCCATCGCCGCATACCACGAAGGCAGATTCGGAAGTTGATCGGGAGCGAAGAATCGATTCTCCAGCGTCTCCGATCCATCGGGATGCGGACAGCCGCCCACGACCTTACATTCAATGGCGACCGTGTACTGCTGCGCTTCGTCGCCGTTGGGGTAACGCACGTCGTAATCGGGTGAGGTGTAGACTCCGATCTGGCGAATCGGTTCGACGACATAACCCGACTCTTCTAACGTCTCGCGCGCGGCGCACTCTTCAAATGTTTCGCCGAGTTCGAGAACGCCGCCGGGTAAGCCCCACCAATCGAAGTCGGAGCGACGTTGAAACAAAATCTCGCCGCGCTCGTTGCGGATGACGGCGGTGGCATACACCAAAATAATTTTGCGATGCCCCACGCGGGAGCGAATCCATTTTAAGTAGTCGGTCATCGGTGAACAGTAATCAGTAAGTAGTAATTGGTAATTCGTAATTGGAGATCAGAGATTGGTAATTGGGGGTTAAACAAAACCGACCAGCAGGATAACGCTGATCGGTTAAACGATCAAATTACTATTTACCAATTACGATTCAGCCAATGCTTTCACGTTTGCCAAGGTCTTCTCTGCCATCGAGTCAAAACTTTTGAGCACCATGCCTTCGGCAAGTTTGGCAGGTCCGGCGAGTTCGGCTTCAATGCGGAAGGTGACTTTAGTGGCGGCGCCCGCGCCCTCGTAGGTCCAAATTTGTTTGCCGCTTGCGCCGAGTCCGTTAAATTCCCCTTGCCATTTCACGCCGCGAGTCGTCTCGATAATTTTAATCTGCGTGGGCAGAGGGATGTTGGCGACGCTGATACTGGTATCTACCACAGTGCCGGCGTCACCTTCGCCCTGAACAGCTTTCGCCGGTGAGGCGCCGTCAAACCAGGTATGCCATTGGTTGGGGTCTTTCAAGAGATTCCAAATTTTGTCGGGCGTGGCGTTGATGGTGATGCTTTTTTCGATTGCGGGCATGGCAAACTCCTAACGTAATTTTTTTGTGAACGGGCAAACAAATTGTATCGGGTTTGAAAGGCAAAGTAAAGCTAAGTTGTTGGTTTGAAAAAGTTGGGGTAGTATAACGACCATTCGCGCAACGAAAGATAGGAATTTTAATCCCCTGCATGAAACCACACGAAAAATTGATCTTGCTCACAAACGACGACGGCATTGAATCGCCGGGACTGCGCGCGGCGGCAGAAGCGCTGTCAAAAATTGGTTGGGTGACTGTCGTCGCGCCGCTTAAACAATGGTCGGGCGCGGGTCGCAGCTTGCATCTCAACAATGGCGCGATCCACGTTTTGAGTCATGAGATCGGCGGCGACCATTGGGAGGTGTATGCGGTTGAAGGCACGCCCGCGCAAAGTGTTCAACATGGTGTGTTAGAACTCGTGCCGCGTCAACCTGATCTGGTTGTGGCAGGAATCAATTATGGCGAAAATGTTGGAACGGGTGTGACGATTTCGGGGACCGTGGGCGCGGCAATGGAGGCGGCGGCATTCGGCATCCCGGCGATGGCGATCTCACTGGAAACGCCAAAGCAATATCACACCTCTTACTCCACCGATATCAACTTCGCCACAGCAGCGCACTTCGCTCAAAAATTCGCGCTCATGATCCTCAACGGTAAGATGCCGTTTGATGTGGACGTGATGAAAGTGGAAGTGCCAGCGACGGCAACAGCGGAGACGCCGTGGCATGTGACGCGGCTCTCACGCCAACGTTATTTCACATCGGTTAAACCCAAGCGCGCCAAGTTAAGCGACAAGGGATTCATTGATTATCAACGTAGTATCCTGCCCGGACTGGAACCCGATTCGGACGTGGCGGCATTAGTGAATGGCGTTGTCTCGGTCACGCCGCTCTCGCTCGATCTCACGTCGCGCGTAGACCTCAAAGTATGGGAGACTCAGTTAAAGGATTCGGAACGGTGAGAACCCATTTTTACCTTTACAAGTTTTAAAGTTATAACAGAGGTAGAATTAGTTTGCGATATGAGTGACATCCTCAACATTACCGAGCGAGTAAAAGGAATCCTTCAACGCGGCGAAAGCCATTATGCGGAATTTAAGACTGCATTTGAAGGACGCCCTGACAACAAGAAGCCCCGCTTAACTAAGAAAATTTGCGAAGACATTGGTGAGGCACTCGTAGCTTTTGCTAATGCGGATGGCGGTGATTTGCTGATTGGCGTGGAAAACGACCACACAATTACGGGCGTACCGCATGACGACACCGAGATCGAAAAATTACTTGCCGCCCCCAA
>JACRLA010000156.1 GCA_016215145.1 Chloroflexota bacterium | reverse complement strand
CGGTTCTAAACTGGAATACACATACCCGGTTGCATTGGCGAATGGCGCGCGCAAAGAAGTGACAATGTATGTCAACGTCGAAGGATTCGCCAGCCGCTTGCAAGTGGATTACGTTCAAGATCAAAAGACGATAGTGAGCGTGACGCCGCGCTTGAGTCAACTTGGATCGAATGATATGCTCTACGGGGTCATCGCCTCTAACGCTTCGGCCTTTAACTATTTGGGGCGAGTCGATCCGCTGCGCGGGCGCGGGCGTGTGGCGCAGCTTTCGATTCAAGATTTACCCTCGACGGCTCACGCTTGGCGCTCGTTAGATGTTTTAGTGATCTCTGATGTGGACACCAGCGTGTTGACTCCCGCGCAAAAAGATTCGTTGAAGTTGTGGGTGGCAAGCGGCGGACGATTGATTGTGGCGAGCGGACCGAACTGGCAAAAGTTGGCAGGGCTTGACGATATTTTGCCGATGAAGATCATCGGCACGCGCGACAGTTCGTTAGCCTCGTTAGAATCTTTCGCACAGAAAAAGAGTCCGAGTGGTTCAGCCGTGATCGCTATAGGCGATTTAAAACCCGGTGCGCTTCCTCTCGCCGCCGATAACAACGTGCCGTTGATCGTTGACCAGCCTTACGGTTTTGGTCACATCGCCCTCTTCACTTTTGATCCCGCACTCGATCCGATCCGCACTTGGGATGGGATGGAAAATATCTATCGCAATCTTTTGGTGTTGGCGAGTGATCGCCCGGGTTGGATGGGCTTCGCGCGCAATTGGTCGAGCGCGGTGGAAGCAGTGAGTTCCATTCCGGGAATCGGTTTGCCGCATCCGTTACTCATCTGCGGTTTTCTTGGCGCGTATCTCGCCATCATCGGACCGATCAACTACATTATTTTGCGAGCGATCAAACGCCGCGAGTTTGCTTGGCTCACGATCCCCGTCACTGTTATTTTCTTTACCGTCGCCATTTACGTTACGGGCATTGCCTTGCGCGGCACAAGTCCCACCATTCATCGCCTCTCGGTCGTGCAGTCGTGGGAAGACTCATCGCAGGCACAAGTGGAAACTTTGATCGGCGTGTTCTCGCCGACTCGATCCGAATATGATCTGCGCGTGGCGGGCAACGTGTTATTACAACCGATGCCTTCGGATAGTTACTACCGTCCGTTGGATCGATCTTTTGAAGGAGTTCAAATCGAACAAGGGGATGCCGCCTTTGCGCGTGGCGTGAAGGTGGACATTGGAGCCGTGACTCCGTTTTTTGCGCGAGGGCAAGTGACCGCGCCCCGATTCGGATCATCGCTCAAATACTCGGTGACAGGCAGCGCGGTGACTCTCGAAGGTGGGATCGTCAACAAGAGCGATATCACTTTCCGCGACGCGGTGATCATCACGATGGGCGGCGTGCAGCGCGTGGGTGAGGTGAAGCCGAATGACACCGTCAACGTGCGAATCACTTTAGCGGCGGATCGATCTACGTGGGTCTCGCAAGGAAGCGGACGAGTCTTTCCAGCAACCTCGCGCCTTGCTCCGGCGTATAACCCCCCCGCGTATCCCGGTTACGACACAACCGTTGAAGACATTCTCGGCACCACATCTTATTCCGACAGCCGCGAAACGTATCGGCGCTATTCGCTCCTCTCGTGGTTGTTTGCTTACAACAACGGCGGGCGCGGCAGTGGCACTTACTTAATTGGTTGGACGGATAAATCGCCTCTCGACGCAACGTTGACCAACAGCAGTTACAGCGTGCAAGATCAAACGATGTATATCGTGCGCGTCGAACCGCAAGTAGTTGTGGTCAACGCCTCAACCATCACCGTGCCACCCGGGCTGATGACGTGGGAGATCATTGACCCTGGTCCGACGGGCAACAATGCTACGCCTTATGATTCGCGTTTGAGCGGCGGATATTTTTCGTTGCGATTCAAACCCGCGGTGCGCGTGGATTTTAATTCGGTGAACTCGCTGGTGCTGCATCTTACCTCTTACGGATCTACGGGGGCGCCGTCTCTCACCCTCAGCCTGTGGGATCATAATTCCAATGCGTGGGTGAAGATAGACAACATCGTGTGGGGCGACAACACCATCGGCGACGCCTCGCGTTACGTGGGCGATGATGGACGGGTGGATGTGAAAGTGGAAAGCTTGCGCGCCCAAACACCGGCGAACATTGAGGCGATGGATTTTACGTTGACGGTTCAGAGATGATCGGGCTTACGTACTTTAATCACGAATGTCACGAATATACGAATTTAACGAATGAACGTAACTGCTCAAGCGTCATTGCGAGCGCACTTTGCGAAGCAATCTCGGTCGCGTTATGAGATTGCTTCGTCGCACAGAACGCTCCTCGCAATGACGGACTGGTTGAGCGGAAAAATAATCAGCGTCGTTCAGCGTTACTCAGCGTCATCAGCGTTCTAAAGGTTTTATGGCTCCAATCAGTGTTATCAACAATCTCGTTAAGAAATACGGCAAGCTCACTGCGGTGCAGAACCTCACCCTGCAAGTAGAGCAGGGCGCGATCTTTGGATTCGTCGGACCCAACGGCGCGGGCAAAACATCCACCATGAGAATCCTCACCACGCTAATGTCGCCGACGAGTGGTGAAGCCTTTGTGGCGGGCAACTCTGTCACCAAGAATCCGCGCGGGGTGCGCCGCGCCATCGGCTACATGCCCGACTTCTTCGGCGTGTACGACGACATGACCGTGTGGGAATATCTCGATTTCTTCGGCGCGTGTTACGAAGTGCCTGTTGCTCAACGCGCTTCGGTCAATAAAGATTTATTGGAACTTGTGGACCTCACAAGTCGTCGTGATGATCGAGTGGAAGCGTTGTCGCGCGGCATGAAGCAGCGACTCGGTCTGGCGCGGAGTGTTGATCCTCGACGAACCGGCTTCAGGGCTCGACCCGCGCGCCCGCATTGAGATTCGTGAATTGCTGGTGGAGTTGGCTCGCATGGGCAAAACTATTTTCTTCTCCACCCACATCCTTGCCGATGTTGCCGAGATCTGCACCCATGTCGGAATCGTCGAAGCGGGCAAGCTCGTGGCAAGCGGCAATCTGGAAGAGATGCAACGGCGGCTCATGCCGCACCGCCGAATCCACATCACGGTGTTAGGTAAAGTAGAAGAAGCGAAAGCATTATTAGTAGATGTAGATGGCGTGCGTACGGTTGAAGTGGAGCATCAAGGCGCACTGCCGGGGCGGCAGCAACTTGTGATCGAATACAACGGCGCGGATAAAGAAGTGAGCGCGATCCTATCAACGCTCATCAAGAAAAAGATTCCGGTGATCCATTTCAGCGAAGACGTGCGTGATATGGAAGCGGTGTTCATGCAAGCGACGAAGGGGATTGTGGGGTCGAACTAAAAAGGGAAATAAGGGAAACAAGGAAACAGGGAAATAAAGGAGAGACTATGTTGCAACAAGTTGTAATTAAAACAAATGATCGGAGTGTGCTGAAACCATTGCTCACGTCGGCGATCCGAAACGAGATCGGTTTGATCCAAGTAGGATTGGAGAAAACGCAGCGTCGTATGCAGGAATTTGAAAAGCGTTTTGGATTGACTTCGGTTGAGTTTGAGCGTCGCTTAAACTCTAACCAGATTGACGAAACGATAGAAACAACCGAATGGCGTATGGAAGTTGGGATGCTAAATCTCTTGCAGAGTCAGTTGGCGGCATTACGCGATGCACAAATTGATTGAAGAGTATTTTCAATCACTCGTTGACGCCCTATCCGCTTCGCCTGTTGTCGCTTCATCAGATGCGACTTTGGATAAGCGAGGACCGCGTGCAGGTTTGATTCGCGGCGAAGCGCGTTTTGTAGATCGATCACGTTTGAATTTTTCGGAGTTGGTGGCAGACATTCAAACGGCTATTGTGCGAACCATGTATAGTTTTCACTATCAAAACTCAAAGGACGAACTGATCTTTCGCTATGACGATACTCCTCATCACCCTGAGGTAACGAGTTTTCCACATCATAAGCACAGTGGCGAAAGTGTAGTATCCACAGAGCCGCCGACGTTGGAGACAGTGTTGAAAGAAATTACGGCGACTATCGTTGAGGCGAAACAGCAATCTGATGCTGATTCGTCCGAGATCTAATTATGACAGTGGTTACTAAAAAAACATCCACACCTTTCCGCGAAAGAATGGCGACCAACCCCGTCGTCCTCAAAGAACTGCGCGGGCGTATGCGCGGCAATCGCTCATTTATTATCCTCACCGGTTACATTGGTCTAATGAGCGCGTTCGCCATGATGTTGTATTTCGCTTACACCACATCCACCAACGGCATCTACAGCACCGCCGATCAATACGCCGGAAAAGTTTTGTTCGCCGGAGTCGTCGGCATTGAATTATTTTTGGTGTGCTTCATCGCGCCCGCCTTCACCGCCAGCGCCATCAGCGGCGAGCGTGAGCGACAAACCTACGAACTGTTACGCACCACGTTGCTCTCGGCGCGATCACTCGTGATGGGCAAACTCACTTCCGCTCTCTCCTTCATTCTCTTGCTCATCTTCGCCGGATTACCTTTGCAGAGTCTTGCCTTCTTGCTCGGCGGCGTTGCCACCGAAGAAGTTTTGATTTCATTTGCTATGTTGATCACGACGGCGTTTGCTTTTGGATCGTGGGGCTTATTTTTTTCCGCGCTCATGAAGCGCACACTCGGCGCGAGCGTGATGACCTACGCCTTCGCCCTCTTCGCCGTGCTAGGTCTGCCGTTGATCATGATCGTCTTTCTTCCGTTTTACAGTTTGGTCTCTTACGGCAGTTCAAGCGCCACGTCGAGCCCCATCCTGCAAGCGATCCTCATTTACACTTTCGGCGTGTTGGTCTGCCTCAATCCACTTGCCACCGGACTCTTCACCGAGATGTATCTCATTGACAAGCACACCACGTTCTTCGTGACACAAAATTTGAGCAACGGCTCAACCATCCCGCTTGTCTCCCCGTGGCTGCCTTACGTGGTCATCTGCCTCTTCAGTAGTTTAATTTTGATTCTCATCACGATTCAATTAGTCAAAAGAAAAGAAATGACATGACAGCTTCCATTCTCGAACTTGAGCGTAACGTCACCCGTTGGACAACATGGTATCGCCTGCGCGAGATGGCGATGTGGGGTGTGCGCGGTCTCACGCTCGGCGTGATGATCGCCTACGGCTTCACACTCGTCGCCCGATTCAAAGCGATCTATTCTCTCGATCAACTGATTCAAATTTCGAGTCTGGCAGCCGTTCTCGGTGTTGCCGTCTTTGCGGCGGCGGCATTGATCCGTCCCCACTCGCGGATGTCTGCCGCGCGATTTTTTGATCTGACGTTTGGACTCAACGAGCGCACCAGCACGGCGATTGAACTGGCGCGACAAAAAATTGACGCGCCCGATTGGTGGATTGAACGACAACTCGCTGACGCAGTGGGCGCCGCCAACCGCGTTCAACCCTCATCTCAACTCCCGATCCGATTCACTCGCATTGAACTTCTCTCACTGTTAGTGGCGCTCGCTTTATTAATCGCCTCACTGGTGATCCCCAACGAACAATTTGCGGCGTTGGCAAAACAACAAGCGGTGCAACAGGCAATCGCCAAAGAAGCGACTCAACTTGAAACGATCCGCAAAGAGGTTGAAGCGAACAATAAGCTAACCGACGATCAAAAGAAAGAACTGACTCAACCGCTCAACGACGCCATCAAAAAACTTCAAAGCGGCGATCTCACTAAAGAGCAATCGCTTTCAGAGTTAAACAAAACCGAGAATCAATTGCGCCAACTGGCGAACCCGACGATCCAGCAACAGGCACAGGCGATGCAGCAAGCCGGTCAATCGCTTTCGCAGAATCCGCAAACGCAAGCGGCGGGCGAAGCGTTGAAGAATAATGATCTGGCAGGCGCGGCGCAAGCGTTGAAGGACACCGACCTCTCTAAGATGACTCCTGCCGAACAACAACAACTGGCGAAGACTCTGGAACAAACCGCGCAGGGACTTCAATCGTCGAATCCACAAACGGCGCAGCAGCTACAACAGGCAGCCGAGGCATTAAGGCAGGGGAACACATCGGCGGCGCAACAAGCGATGAACAACGCCGCGAATCAAATGGCGAACATGGCATCACAGGTCAATCAGGCGCAGGCGGCATCCCAAGCGGCGAATCAGGTGGCGCAGAGTCAACAAGGAATCGCGCAATCTGGAAATCCGCAACAGGGAAGTCAACAAGGAAATCAACAAGGACAGCAAGGGCAGGGATCGCCGGGCAATCAGGGAAATCAACCGGGACAAGGACAAGGCAATCAAGGTCAACCGCAACAGGGGCAAGGCAATCAAGGCGGACCGGGTGCGGGGCAAGGGCAGGGCAATGGCAACGCGCAAGGACCTGAAGCGGGGAATAACCCGGGTAACAACTCCGGGGGACCAACAGGCGGCAACAACCCTCAGCGTAACTATGAACAGATCTATTCGCCGTATCGCATCGGCGGCTCGGGTGGCGATCAAGTGAAACTGCCGGGGTCGGGCGATCCCAACGCGCAAAAAGTTGGCGAGGGCCCAAGCAAGCCGGGCGCGGAGAATCAATCGCAAGTTCCCTACAATCAAGTATATGCGCCCTACCGTGACTCGGCGCAATACGCGATTGAAAACGGGCAAGTGCCGGTGACGCGCGAGCAAGCGGTGAAAAAATATTTTAGTAATTTGGAACCGGGGAGATAATTTAAAAGTTAGACCGACGCGGTCTCTAAGACCGCGTCGGTCTATGTTTGGAGATAATGATGGCGACGAAGAAAAAAATTTCAAGAAAAACAAAACCTAAACTGACGAGTGTTAGAAAGATTCTAACGACTCCTGTTCAAGAATCGAATATTCCGCAAGATGTCAGTGTAGTTGAACCCGAACCGTTCCAAAATGAATTTCGTGATACGTCTCCTATCAAAAAGGAAAAGCCCTTGTCCAAAAATGAATCTATGTTGATTCAAGAGTTCCGCGACTTCACGCAATCTATTGAAAAAGAGATCGGCAAAGTGATCGTCGGGCAGCAAGATGTCGTGCGCCACGTTTTGATCTGCGTTCTCACAGGTGGACACGCTTTGCTTGAAGGCGTGCCGGGAATCGGAAAGACGACTCTCATCCGTACTCTCTCGCAAGTCTTGGATTTAAAATTTTCGCGCATTCAATTCACACCTGACCTGATGCCCTCTGACATCGTCGGCACCGACATCATCGAAGAGACTACGACGGGGCGGCGCAGTTTTGTTTTTCAA
>JACRLA010000155.1 GCA_016215145.1 Chloroflexota bacterium | reverse complement strand
GAGATATGCTTGGGAGTGGATGAGAGATACTTTATAGAGTCATCCCATCATATCCTACTTCGTAACCATGCCGCGCCGCAAACTCCACTAGCTCGGCATGAACAGGGTTAGCATCGTGCGAGATGTGCGTTGCCAAAATACGCGCATTCTCTTTGAGCAATTTCTCTTCACTCATCCGCGCGATGTGTTCGATAAATTTTTCGGCGGTCAGATGATCGTCGCCCGATTTGTCGGGACCGTAAGTGTGATCAAGGATCACAACGTCGAAGCATAGTTTATGCTGATGAAAACCTTGCCACGTTTCTTCGGGTAGCTCTGCCGTATCCGTGCCATAGAAAATACTTTGCCCATCCGACTCAATCGCGTAGAGCAATGACTCCACAAACGAATCATGATTCGCTGTGAACGCCGTCACCCGATATTGACCCATCATAAATTGTTGTGACGCTTTGATCTGATGAATCTCTAAATTCAATCGCTCGCTGATTTCTGGATCGAAGAAACTGTGCGGTTCGCAATCTCTTGCCAAAAGTTGCGCCGCCATCCGCAGTGTCCCCGCCGACGCGTAAAACTGCAAACGCGGCGCGCCGACCACGCCATAACCCGGGCTGCGCGAGAGAAAGTGTGAGGTATCCAAATGATCGGCGTGGGCGTGGGTTTGCAAACAATAGCGCACTTGGGTGAGTGGGCTGTTGTGCATTGCGGCGGCGGTCATCACGTCGGGACCGAGATCAATTAACAGATCATCATTGATCAACGCCGCAGATCGTTTTCGCAAATTACGCCCGCCGAGTTTACGCGCCTGCTGGCAATTTTCACAACTGCAAAACGCTTCAGGGTAAGCGTTGGCGGCGGCAGTGCCGAGGAAAGTTAGGTTCATTGCGTAAGAAGATTAAAGATTGAAGATTGATGATTCAAAAACGCCCTCGCGATTGTGGAGGACGTTTTTGATTAGATAATTTCAACCATAGCGTTCACCTGTGTGCGGAGCGCAACGCGCCAAGTGCAATGCCGGATTGAGCGGCACTTAATCAGAACGATATAGAAGGAGACGGCGTTTGGCGCACGCATTTTTGTTTCGCTGAAACTGGGAATGAAGGTATTGTAGGTATTTCTAAGCTCTGTCTCCGATCTTCTAGCCGCATCAATTATGGCGCGCTGTTGAGTGACCATTCGGTCAAATGCGTATATCAGAACGGTGTTAAAGACAAATAAGGCAAATAGGATGGCTGGATTTGAAATGAATTTATCTATCCCGAAGAAGTTTGCTACTATTAAAGCGGTAGGCACTTGCCAAATTATCGAATTATACTTTTGCATCTGATCAACTAGCAGAGTATAGAGTTTGATTTGATTATCATCTGGCTTTGGATTGTCTGTCATCTTGGCCTCTCTAGTCTTCTTAAGTCATTCTAATGCTTATGTTGGGTTCGCGCCTTGCTGTCCAGCTAGTGATTCGACGGTTCAGTACGAATCTTTTCACGCTGAATTTTCACTCCATATAATACTCCAAACTAAAAAATCCCCCAATCTTCAATCCTTAATTTCCAACAACTCTCTCAACTTCTCCGCTTCATTCACCGGCAACTTGCAGGCAAAATTTTCACACACATATACAGTTGCCTTGCCGTTCAACTGATCGCGTCCGTTCAACAACGGAATAGGCGAGTCTTTAGCGCCGACGGCAACCACGGCGAAGGGGCGGTAGGTTTCGTTCACCACATCCAGCATCGCTTGCGTGTCGGCATCATTTAAGTTTCCGATGATGGCGATCTCTTTCGGCTTGCTCACATAAAATGATTGCGCCACGAGCCATTGAGCGAATCCAGTTGGATAGCGAGTGAGGACTCCTTGAACGGATTCCAGCATCTTCGTAGCGATGTCGGTGTAGCCGCCATCCCCAGTGAAAGCCGCCAATTTAAATAAAACCGTTGCCGCCATTGCGTTGCCGCTTGGCGTGGCGTTGTCTTGCAGACTCTTCGGGCGCACGACTAACGATTCGTGATCGCTGCTCGTATCAAAGAACCCGCCTTGCGGGTCGCTGAAGAATTGGATCATCGTCTCGGTTAACTCTTGCGCGGCGATGAAATACTTTTCGTCAAATACTGTTTCGTAGAGTGAGAGCAAGCCGAAGATCACGTTAGCATAATCTTCGAGATAGCCGTTTAACTTTGCCTGCCCTTTGCGCCATGAGCGGTGAAGCCTCTTTAGACCCTTCGGGTCTTTAAGCCCCGAAGGGTCTTGGCGAATCATGTCACGCAACAAAAATTCGGCGTTGTTGATCGCCGCTTTTCTGTAATCATCTCGCTTCAAAATCCGCGCCGCTTCGGCAAAGGCTGCGAGCATCAATCCATTCCAGCCGCTTAACACTTTGTCGTCGAGATTGGGCTTGATGCGTTTCTCGCGACTATCAAACAGAGTCTTTCGCATCGCCGCCAATCGTTTCTCTACTTCTTCGCGCGGCAAATTAAATCGTTTGGCGAGATCGTCAATTTCTTTGGCGACGAACAAGATATTCTTTTCTTCAAAGTTTCCGTGCGGCGTCACGCCGTAAGCGGCTTTGAACAATGTTGCGCTTGAACTTCCCGAAGGTTGCGAACCTTCGGGAAGTTGTAAGATCGAATCGATCTCTGCCTCATCCCACACAAAAAATTTCCCCTCAACGCCTTCGCTGTCGGCATCTTGCGTAGAGTAAAAGCCGCCGCTTGAGTCAGTCATCTCGCGCAGGACGTAATCCAGAATTTCCTCAACACATTTTTTGTAGAGACGTCCCGTTGGGACGTCTCCTAAAATTTGATAGGCGTGTAAATACACAAGCGCGAGTTGGCTGTTGTCGTAGAGCATCTTCTCGAAGTGCGGCACAAGCCAAAAAGCATCGGTGGCGTAACGGTGAAAGCCGCCGCCGAGTTGATCGTACATCCCGCCGCGTTGCATCGCATCAAGAGTCTTGGTCGCCATCTCTAATGCAAGAGGATCATCGTTGAGTGTAAAGTGACGCAACAAAAATTCCAGCGTCATCGGCTGCGGAAATTTTGGTCCGCGTCCCCAACCCGCCGCGCGCCAATCGAATGACTGCCACACACCTTTCACCGCCTCTGTGAGAGTCCCGTTTGAAATCGAATCGCGCCCCGAAGTTTCGGCGAGCGTGGTTTGTTGAATGTGGTCAATGATCTCTTTGCCGCCTTTGAGAATCGTCTCACGCCGATTGACCCACGCATCGTGAATGCCTTCGAGCAGATCGGAGAAGCCGGGCAGACCGCCGCGCGCCTGAGGCGGGAAGTATGTGCCGCCGTAAAAGGGGACGCCGTCAGGCGTTAAAAAAACGCTCATGGGCCACCCGCCTTGCCCCGTTAAAGCAACGACGGCATCCATGTAGATCGAATCAAGATCTGGTCGCTCTTCGCGATCTACTTTGATGTTGATGAAGTATTGATTCATCAACGCCGCGATGTCTTTGTTCTCGAAACTCTCCTCCCGAAGGCGATGACACCAATGACAGGCGTTATAACCTATACTGAGAAAAATAGTTACTACTCAGCCAGTAGCCGGTTGAGTCGAATTTGCGTCAGGGATAAATGGCGTTCCAGCCAATGCAGATTGCAGCGCCACAATCGCGCGTTGCCCGTTCTTGCGCGCGGTTGAAATGTAGCCGCGAATTTCACAGAAC
>JACRLA010000434.1 GCA_016215145.1 Chloroflexota bacterium | reverse complement strand
GGCGTCCCCGTAAGCTCGTGCAGCGCCCACGCCACATCCGCCAGCGTGCCGTCGCCGCCGATCACGACCAATGCTTCCACATCTAACTGTGCGATTTGTTGAGCGAGTGTGAATGTGCGCTCTTTGTTGCGCGATTGATTCCAACTCAGCGCGGTGATCGAGAGCGACAACCCATCTAACGCGGCGGCGCCCATCTCACCTTCACCCGTCACCACTGCGGCTGCCGCCAACGCGCTCATCGCTTCGCGCGCAACTTTTAATCCACTGCCGTTTCCGGCGCGCGGGTTAACGATGAGACCGAGTCGATTCATCGTTTCGATTTTTTACTTTGGGCGTGCAGTTCCAACACGCGCTGCGCGGCGAGATCATCGGTCACTAACACGTTCACGTAACGCCCGCGCAGCGCGCCCAAGATCGCTTCGGCTTTCGCCGCGCCGCCTGCCACGCCGATGGCGCGTTTGGTTTTTCGCAACTGTTTAAGATCAACGCCCACCACGCCGCGCACGGCTTCGCATACTTTGCCGTTCACATCGAAGAAGCGCACGCAAATATCGCCGACGGCTTTGCGAGATCGCAAACGTGTTTGCGTGTTGTCGTCGAGATAATTTACGAAGAGCATTTGAATCGCGGAAGCCAGATCAGCGTTGTCGATGCCCACGATGGCGACGGTCATTTCATTCCACAACGCCAACGCCTGACGCATATCCACCGAGCGCAGCAAGTCTGCCGCCATCTTGTCCGATTCCACCAACGCCGGGACATAAAAATTTTGCCAAGTGCCGCCAAATTTTTCGGCGAGCGCGCGCGCAAGTTCGTGCACTTGAAATATCGGAGCGATCTGCCCCAACCCGCCGATGAGCGGCACGACGGTGACGCGCGTTTTTCGTTTTGGCTCCAGCGCGCTGACGACTTCGTACATCGTGCGCCCCCAGCCCATGCCCACCACGCCGCCGTTGGTGACGGTGCGTTCCAAGTAACGCGCGGCGGCTTGCCCCAAGCGACTGCGGGTGAGATCGTGTGTGTCGCCTTCGGTGTTGATCACGACGGCGTCGGTTAAATTAAAAGTGGAGAGTAGTTGGAGTTCGAGCTGACTGTGAGTCGAAGAAGGATCCACGATTTTGATCTGGACGATCCCTTCTTCGCGCGCCTGCTGGATGAGGCGCGAGACGGTGGGGCGCGACACATGCAAGAGATGTGACACTTCTTCTTGTGTGCGTCCGTCTTCGTAATACAGGCGGGCGGCTTTCAGCATAAGCTGTTGCGCGGCGAGATCACTCATTGCCTCATAACCCTTTTGTGAACAATTGTATAATACAATTGTTCATAGATGCTGGCAAGTATGAACTTGTCACAATTTCAAGGAGCTATTTTCATGGCAGATAAAACAAAACGTTTGGCGCATCTTTTTGCCGGTGACGGTAAAAGCCTGATCGTGGCGATGGATCACGCCGGTTTTATGGATACGGTGCAGCACGGACTAGAGAATCCTCAACAACTAATCCGTGACACGGCGGGGGCGGGCGCCGATGCGTTTTTGATCACGCTCGGCAGCGCGCAGCGTTACGCCGCCGACTTCGGGCGCGCCGCTGTGTGGTTAAGCGTGGAGGCGCAGCCTCCGTTCTTAGAAAAAATTGTAGAGACTGCGTTGCAAATTGGGGCGGAGGGCGTGAAGTGTTTGGTCTACCCTTGGTGGGATGAACAGCCGCACAGCGTCGTCCACTTTGCCGCGCTTGCCGCCGAATGTAACAAATGGGGCTTGCCCGTGATGGCGGAGGTAATCCCCGGCGGCTTCACAGCGAAGGATGACATGCGAACCGTCGAAAAAATCTCCGCCGCGTCGCGTGTGGCTATGGAAGCTGGAGCAGACGTGATCAAAACTTTTTTCGTGGGCGATGCTAAATCATTCCGCGCGGTTGTAGCGAATTGCCCGGTGCCGCTGGTGGTATTGGGCGGGGCGCGCACAGCGGATGAGACCGAGGTGCTAAACAATGTGCGCGAAGCCTTGAACGCCGGAGCGAGTGGCGTCGCTATCGGGCGCAACATTTGGCAGCATCCTCAACCGGCGCGCATCACGGCGGCGCTGGCGGAAGTGGTGCATGGCAAAAGAGGGTCTGATTGGGTGTAAAGTATTACTTTTTGTTGTAAAGTAATACTTGACACGACTATGTAAAGCATCCTATAATTTTTGGCAAGTCGTTGGCACGAATATGAATTAGCGGAAGGATGCTTATGGCAAAGGCACGTAGTTCGCTAGGAAGTCGAATCCAAACTCGCCGCAAAGCGGCGGGGCTTTCTTTGCGCGCCCTCGCTGCCAAGATCGGGCGGACTGCTTCTTTCATCAGCCAAATCGAACTCGATCAAGTTAATCCTTCCATTGATTCGCTGCGTCGTATCGCCGAGGCGCTCCAAGTTTCTATTCTGTATTTTCTTTCTGACGGCGCTTCTCCTGAACCACGATCTCCCCTCCAACGCAAATCCTCGCTCGAATACACGCCCGTCGTGCGTGCCAAAGTTCGCTCAAAACTCACACTGCCGGTCTCCGGCGTCACTTACGAATTACTCACACCTGATCTGGCTCATCGAATGGAAGCAATTTGCGGGCGGCTCGCGCCGAACACCGGCAACGTAGCCCGCCGCTTGCGCGAACCGACTGAGGAATTTATTTACGTCTTGTCGGGTTCGTTGTGCGTCGGGCTCGGCAAGAAGGAACACATTCTTTCCAGTGGCGACTCCATTTATTTTGAGGGCGCTGATCTCCGCAAGTTATCTTGCGCGTCTAAGACTGAAGACGCGGTGTGGATCTCGGTCATCACGCCACCAATTTTTTAAACGATTCGAGATGAATGTGACTTATGGCGATTCAATTCACGCACAGCAAAACAGTGGGGAGGCAAAACTATGAATCCAAAAGGTAAGACCGCCCTCATCACCGGCGGCGCGATCCGGGTTGGCAAGGCGATTACCCTTGGGTTGGCGAGAGCGGGCGCTAACGTGGCGATTAATTACAACCATGATGCTGAACAGGCGGCTCAGACCGCCAAAGAAGCGGAAGGGATGGGTGTTACGGCTTTAACCCTCCAAGCAAATATCGCTGATTGGGAACAAGTTCAACGGATGTTTTCTCAAGTTCACGAAAAAATTGGCACGGTTGATATTTTGGTCAACAACGCCTCGGTTTGGAAGCAGACTCCCTTCCCTACTGATTCAATCGAAGATTGGCACACCGTAACAGGCGTGGTGATCAACGGCGCGTTTTATGTTTCCAACTTGGCAGCCAAAGATATGTTGGAAAAAAAGCAAGGTGTCATTATTAACATCGTTGACATTTCAGTTTGGGAAGCATGGCCAAAATTTGCCGCCCACGTAATCGGAAAATCTGCCTTGATGGCGATGACCCGTCAATTTGCACTTGACCTGGCTCCTTACGTGCGCGTTAACGCAGTTTGTCCGGGCCCGGTTCTGCCGCCTCATGATTATTCACCGGAGAAGATCAAGAGGACAGCCGCAAAGACTCTCTTGGATCGCTGGGGCATCCCGGAGGATATTTCGAAAGCAGTGAATTTTCTGATCGAGTCGGATTACATCAATGCCGAGTCGATTACCGTGGATGGCGGTCAACGTTATGGTCACCGTAAATTGGAACCCGGGTAGTTATTAAAAACATGGAGATTACATCACCGCTGAAGTGATTGTTGTGGGTGGCGGTGAACGATTTGGAAGACACACATGAAGGAGGTGGTTGCGCGCAGGATGCTATTAGATCGGATCGTGAAATGGATCGGCTTATTAATTAATACCCATACCCAAAGAGAAAAAAAAATGAAAAAGCGTTTACTG
>JACRLA010000096.1 GCA_016215145.1 Chloroflexota bacterium | reverse complement strand
CTCGCCTTCCTTGACCCCCCCGCCGGTTTCCAACTTAATGCAGCTCAGCTCAGCCACAGCTTCCTCCACTACTTCAAGAAAAATTTTTCGCTCGATGTCGCCATCGCCCGCTTTCGCACTGACGCCGACTCTGCCGCCTCAGCCGTCGCCATTCTGCAAACTTCCAACTATCTCATCGCCGGACCCGGCAGCCCAACGTATGCCATCACGCATTGGCGCGACACAACCGTATATCAAACACTGATAGATCGACTCAACGTCGGCGCGCAAATTGTTTTAGCGAGCAGCGCCACAATCGCCATCAGCCGTTACGCCTTACCCGTTTATGAAATTCACAAAGTAGGCGAAACGCCGCATTGGGTCGAAGGTTTGAATCTCCTCGAACCTCACGGACTCGATCTCGCCATCATCCCGCATTACGACAACAAAGAAGGTCGCACTTACGACACACGCTACTGCTTCATGGGCGAACCACGTTTGCTCGCGCTCGAAAAACTTTTGCCCGATTCCACCGTGATACTTGGCATAGATGAAAACACCGCCTGCACACTCGATCTCGAAAAAAAGATCGTCAGCGTGATCGGCGCCGGGCGGGTGACGATTCGATATAAAGGGAAAGAGCAACACTACCGCGAAGGCGATTCATTTCCCTTTGAACGTTTAACCCCAGCGCATGCCGCCGAGGCAAAATTCCAAACTCCAAACTCCAAATCCCAAAATCCCGAAATCCCAAATCTCCAATCTTTATATGTGCCATCGCGCATCATCGAGTGGGCAAAAGAACGTGACCAACTTCGCGCCGAGAAAAAATTTGCCGAGAGTGATCATCTGCGAGATCGAATCGCCAACGTGGGCTACACCATAAAAGATTCTCCAACGGGCGCGACCTTCTCGCTCCATCGTTACGCCAAACCATCCGACGTTCCTTCGCAACTTGAGAAACCTGTGTCTCTCGATTGGTCGGTGAATCTTCTTGCCCATAACAACCGCGCCGAGATCATCCGCGCCGCCCAAAGCGTGTTGAAGTGGAGACGTGAATCAATCGAAGTGATCATCGTGGATAACGGCTCCACCGACGATACCTTAGAAGGCATCGTTGATCTTGCCTGCGACGATGATCGCCTGCGCCCAATTTTTCTCGCGAACGATCTGGGCGAAGGGGCGGGGCGCAATGCCGGACTCCGCGCCAGCCGCGGGAAGCACGTCATGATTCTTGGCGGACATATCGAACTTAACGGTGACGCCTTCACGCCGTTGGCGGCGTCACTCGCCGATGAACGAGTCGGCGCAAGCGGCAGTAATGGGTTAGTTTCAGAAGACCTCTTCACGTTTAATCCCGCGCCCACATCCGACTGTGACGCAATCGAATTTTATCTTTTCGCCTTCAAGCGAGATCGACTTAATCACGTTGGAATGTTGGACGAGAAATTTGTTTTCTATCGCAACATTGATCTGGATTGGAGCATGGCATTTAAAGATAAGGGGCTTCGCTTAATGACCATTCCCCAATTACCAATTACGATTTACGAACATCCTTACCTGCGAATGAATCCTGACGAGCGTGATAGACTCAGCAAGAAGAATTACAAAAGGTTTTTAGAGAAGTGGCGTGAGCGAAAAGATTTGCTGATCCACTCGCGTATTCCGTAGTGCGTATTGCGTATCGTGGGGTGATACGGAATACGAAATACGCAATACGATTCACTATGACTGAACTCGATTTTTCTCGACACCAAAAGGACGACTTCTTCGGCTCGCACCCGCAAAGCCCGTTGACCGCCGAACAAAGAAAAAATTTTGACGGGCTAAAATACTTCCCCGAAAATTCTGCGCTGCGTCTTGAAGTGATAGTAGAAGAGTTTGCGACGAAAGAAAAAATTGTGATGCCAACGACGGCGGGCGATGAACAACATTACACCCGTTACGGCAAATTTAAATTCTCGGTGGACGGGCAAGAAGCCGAGTTGACTGTTTACGAAGGCGCGCACGGATTCTTTTTGCCGTTTGTAGATTCATTAGCGAACAAAGAAACCTATCCAGCCGGGCGTTACCTTGAACCCGAACCACTTGGCGATGGAAAATTTTTAGTGGACTTCAACATCGCCTACAATCCGTATTGTGCGTATAGTGACCGTTGGTCGTGCCCTCTCACGCCATTCGAGAATCGACTCAAAGTGCCAATCCGCGCGGGGGAGAAAATTTTCGAGAAGTGACGTATGTTGCTCGAAGCATGGCGGTATAATCTTTAGAGTTCAAGGAGTCTTTAACTATGTCGCCAACAACTCTACTACTCACACCTGTGCTTAATCGTTCTGCCGAAGTGTTAGGCGGAACGCTTGTGTTTGCCGGAACGCGTGTGCCGTTTCAAACATTTGTTGATTATCTGAAAGCAGGGGAGAGGCTTGCCGACTTTTTGGAAGACTTCCCAACGGTGACTCGTGATCAGGTGATTGCTGTTTTAGAAAACGCTCAACAATCTTTGATGAGGGAAGCCAATGCGAGTCCTGCTGGATGAATGCTTGCCGAAAAAACTGAAACACGAATTTACTGGACATGAAGTGAAGACTGTGCCAGAGATGGGTTGGGCGGGGAAGAAAAACGGCGAGTTGATGCGGCTGGCGGTTGGGCAATTTGATGCGTTTGTAACGGCAGATCAAAATATCCAATACCAGCAGAATCTAAAAGTCTCCGAGATTGCTGTTATCTTTCTGGTTGCGGTTGATAATCGTTTTGAAACACTCAAGCCTTTGATACCGCAAGTTGAAGAAAAACTACGCGAGATTAAAAATGGCGATGTGATTCGCGTCAGCGAATGAGTTTTGTGAGTTTGAAAGCGGAGGAAATAAATTTTCGTTTCCCCTCTTGACACCCGTGCTATACTATCGTCATGTTCAATCGTAATTCGTTCTCGATGTTGATGCGCTGCCCCTTGTGGCAGTTAGGAGCCGAGGCTTGCTAACTGCGATGGGTGACGCGCGTCCGCGTCTCACTGCCCTGTAACACTTTTGAACCGTCAGCCTCGGCTGGCGGTTTTTGTTTAACTTGTTGGCAGATTCGTTTATCTACTTATCTACCTGTTTACCTGTCTACGTCCACAGGTATAATCTCAAAACCGAATTGAGGAAATTACCATGACCGAACACATTTT
>JACRLA010000430.1 GCA_016215145.1 Chloroflexota bacterium | reverse complement strand
GACGAATGCCGAGAGCGCCAGCACGACGATGAACTCGACGATGATCGTCGGAAGGATCACAATGCCCATGAGCGCAATGGGAAGAGTTTGGGCGACGAGAGCGATCATCGCCGTGACGATCAAGCCAGCAGACATCCACAGATAGACGCGGCGCATAGCGAGCCGCAAACTTTCTTCAATGCTTATCGTGCCGAGAGAGGGGGAACGGGTTTCGGGAAACATGATGAACTCCTTTGTTTTGTAAAGACGTTGCATGCAACGTCTCTACAAACTTCAAATCTCCAACTTCCAACTTCTAATTTCCAGCCTTCCACTTTCTATATTTCCACAATGCTTGTAACGCCGGGAAGCCGTCACCGGGCGAGAGTTTTTTGTTTTCGTAACGGGCGTGGTAGCGTATGGGTAGTTCGTGAATGATGTGACCGGCGCGCAAAAGTTTGGCGGTGATCTCCGCTTCCACGTCGAAGCGGCGACATTCAAGATCAAGGCTTAAGGCGATCTCACGCCGCATCATTTTATAACACGTTTCCATGTCGCCCAACTTCCCGCCATACATCACATTGGTGACCCACGTCAAAAAATTATTGCCCATCCGCATGATGAGGCGTTGAGTTTCTAACGAGCGCACGCCATAAACCACATTTGCTTTGCCTTCTTGGATCGGTTGGATCAGTCGGACGAAATCGTTAGGGTCATATTCTAAATCAGCATCTTGGATGACGATCACTTCACCTGTGGCTTCCTTCATACCGGTGCGGATCGCCGCGCCTTTGCCGCGATTGATCGGGTGATGGATCACTTTGAGATCGGGCGCGGCGAGTTGGTTGACGATGCCGTGTGTGCCGTCGGATGAAGCGTCGTTCACTAAAATCACTTCGTGGTCAAGCGGCACAGAGCGCACACGTTGAACCACTTGTTCAATCGTCGGCGCTTCGTTGAAGACGGGCATGAGGATGGAGAGCTTCATTAGCGAATGGCAAATGGCAGATAGCGGATGGCGAATGGCTATTCGCCATCCGCTATCTGCTGAAGGATAGCTGGCAGTTGATCTAGTGAGTCGCATATCGCGTCTGGCACAATGGTGTCGCGGTGAGCGGTGTTGTAGGGCGTGTCGGCTTGCATGGTGACCCAGATGCTTTTTATGTGGGCGTTCTTCGCGCCCAAAATATCCGCGCCAAGTGTATCACCGATCACCACTACTTCGTTTGCGATGAAGCCCCACGTTTTCAAAACGGGATCGAAGATTCGCGGGTTAGGTTTTCGCACGCCCACATTTGCCGAGATGATGATCGGATCGAAGTAGGAACGCAAATGAGCATTGTCAATTAAACGTTGAACGTTGGCGCTGTCGGCGGCGTTGGAGACGATGGCGAGTTTGAACCCACGTTCTTGCAACAGGCGCAGAGTCGGGTGAACGTGCGGCATAGGTTGCCACTGTGATTCGCTGAAGGAGAAGAGGGCAGCGAGCGCGCGCGGCAGGTTGAGATGATCCGCTTGGATGTTCAATTCTTTAAACGTGACGCGCAAAATATATTCGGTGGTGATCTCTTTGAAGTGCGTTTGTCGTTGTTGATCGAAATCTTCAATGTTGCGGATGAAGGCGGCGGTGAATTGCTCGTTGTCAAAGGTGAGACCCTGCGCTTTGAGATCCACGACGAGATCGGCGACCAGGCGCGGGCGCAATTGGCTCCACTGGTTGTTGTGCTGGTTGTAGATGAGTGTTGAACCGAGATCGAAGATGAGACCGCGAAGCATTTAAGTGTTTGGCAGTATTGCTCAGCCAAAATCAGAACACACCGCGAAGGCGCGAAGAACGCGAAGGGAAATTATAAAAAAACTTTGCGCCCTTTGCGTCTTTGCGGTTTTCTCTTGCGTGTGCTTAGGTGGCTGAATAGTCACAAATTTTCACTGCGGCAAGTAGGCAAGAGGATTCGGGCGCGTGCCGTTGATGTTCATTTCAAAATGCAAATGCGGTCCGGTGGAGTTGCCGGTGCTGCCGCCCAGCCCCACAATGTTGCCTTTCAACACACTTTGACCGCAGCCGACATTCCATTGTGAGAGATGGGCATAGAGAGTCTGCCACCCATTGCCATGATCGAGAACGACCATGTTGCCATACCCCCAGTTGCTCCAACCGGCAAACGTCACCACGCCGCTATCGGCGGCGAAGATCGCTTGCCCCATCGCGGCGGCGAGATCAACCGCGAGATGGACAGAAGTGTAATTGTTGCCGGAGACCGAGCGTGTGCTGACGGGCCAAGCAAACGTGCCACTGCCCACCGCGCCGCCGCTGTAACCACCGGAGCATTGACCGGGTCCGGCGTCGCTGATAACGTACCGTGTTTGTTTAGAGATGGTGACTACCGGGCGACCGACGATGCCGCGCGTGCCGCCGGGGATCATGAGTAAACTATTCTCCGCCATTTTAGAGACGATGGGTTCGGTAGGTTTTAACGTGCTGAGATCAGTTTTGTTGCCGGGCCAATTCACAATGGAGTCAATATCCACTTTATAAAACTTTGCCAAGCTTTCTAACGAATCGGCTTTTTGAACATAACGAATGACGCCGTTGACGGGCGCGATGAGCAATTGTTGATTGGGGCGCAAGCTATGCACGTCGTCATTTAAATACGGGTTGGAAAAAACGAGAGTCTCTAACGTGAGATTAAATTTTGCGGCGATGCCGGTGAACGAGTCGCCGCCTTGCACGGTGTAGGTGCTGATGTCGGTGCGCGGGCGGGTGGGGATGTTGGTGTGCGAATCGGTTTGACGTGAGAGTTCGTTGGATGTGGCGGGGGTGGCGATTGAGGCAATGACCAAAGGTGATGCGGCCGTTGGCGGCGGCACCTGAGTCGGTCCGCCGAGCGTCCCCCAATTAAACGCGGTCGGAATTTTTCCTAAGAGATCCGCTTGCACGACGATCACCGCGACGATGGCAATCGCCACAAAAATGATGTGGATGACGGTGCGTTGGACGCTGCTTTGAAATGATTCGGCAATAAGATCGCTGAAGCGAAAGCCGTGACGATCAGTGTGCGATGACATTCATCCCACTCCGTTTTTGCCAAGGTTCTCGAGGAACTCGTTGTTGTTGTTAGACTTGGCGAGATCGTTGACGATGGCTTCAGTAGCGTTGGTGATGTCTAACCCGGCGCCGTTGGGCGGAGGGGTGATCATCGCCCCAAACATGCGGCGCAGAAGCCACACACGCGGCGTGATGTCGGGTCCGAGCAACAAGTCTTCGCGGCGTGTGGAGGATCGCTCGATGTCGAGCGCCGGGAAGATGCGCCGTTCTTGCAATTTGCGCGAGAGGTGCAGTTCCATGTTACCCGTGCCTTTAAATTCTTCGTAGACCATGTCGTCCATGCGTGAACCCGTGTCTACTAAACAGGTGGCGATGATGGTCAGCGAGCCGCCTTCTTCGATATTGCGCGCCGCGCCAAAAAATTTCTTGGGCGGGTAGAGCGCAGCCGGATCGAGACCACCAGACAATGTGCGCCCCGATGGATTGACGACCAAGTTATAAGCGCGCGCTAAACGCGTGAGT
>JACRLA010000048.1 GCA_016215145.1 Chloroflexota bacterium | reverse complement strand
GGGAGCACCGGTACGGAATTATTCTAGGGTGCCGCAGTCTCGCCTAACCGGAGTTTCGCCGTCGCGGCACTCATTCGTTGAAACCCTTCGGGTCTTCAAGACCCGAAGGGTTTAGCGTTATATGCTCGGTTACAAACTTCCTCGCTGGTTCATCCTCTTTCCTATTTTTCTTGCGGCGATCCTCATCGCCCTGGTTACGATCTTCACTCAGCAAAAAACGATCCGCGTCAACGACAACGGCAAAACGATCACCCTCCACACCAACGCCGCCACCGTGAGCGACGCCTTGCGCGAAGCGGGCATCACAATTTACCGTGAAGATATTTTGCAGCCAACCGCCGACGCTGCGCTCGATCACACTGCCACCGTCACCATCACTCGCGCCACACCGCTCGCGGTGATTGACAACAGCAGCGTCGTTTTAATTCGCACCCATCAAAAAAAGATCAACACGATTTTGCTTGAAGCGGGCAAAACGCTCGCGCCCGCCGACTCGGTTTATCTTGACGGAGTCCGCGCCCCCGTCGAAGGGGTTGCCGTCTCCGCCGCGCTGCCTCATTCCATCGTCATCCAACGTTCCGCACCCGTGACCATTGTTGATAACGGCAAAGCGCAAACGATCACCACCTCTGCTCTCACCGTGAGTCAGGCAATCTCTGAAGCAGGCATTCAACTTTATCTCGCCGATGGAGTCACGCCGTCACTCGACACGCCGCTTCGTTCCGGCATGACGATCACCTTAGTTCGATCACTGCCTGTTACGATTCAAGTAGATGGAATGACTTTGCAAACGCGCACGCGGCGCAAACTTGTTGGCGAAGTATTGACCGACGCCGGTGTGACTCTGTTCGGGCTTGACGCCACCATTCCCGCGCTCGCCGACTCCATCCCCGCCGATGGCTCGCCGATTCGCGTGATGCGAGTTAATGAAGTGGTGAGCAACGATCAAAAACCGGTCAAGTACGATCTTCAGTATCAGGCGTTGAATGATCTTGATCTCGACAACACTCGCCTCGTGCAGCAAGGCGTGAACGGCGCGCTGGCGACTCGCGTGGTGGTGCGTTACGAAAATGGAATCGAAGTCTCGCGCTCGACTCAAGATCAATGGATGCAAGTTGCGCCCAAAGCGCACATCGTTGGCTATGGCACGCGCGCCTCTATTAAAAGCGCAGACACCGCCGATGGCACGATTCAGTATTGGCGCGCGGTTCGGATGTATGCCACGTCTTACTCTGCCTCACGCGCTGGCACGCCGATCACCGTCCCTTGGTATGGTTTGACTCGCTCCGGGAAAAAATTGACGCGCGGCATGGTGGCGATTGATCTTAACGTGATGCCGCTCGGCACGCGCCTCTATGTTCCAGGTTACGGCTACGCTACCGCCGAAGATACCGGAAGTGGAGTTAAAGGCAAATGGATCGATCTCGGCTACGACGATTGGAATTACGAATCGTGGCACTCATTCGTCACCGTCTATTTTCTCGCGCCCGTCCCATCGGCGAGTCAAATTAAGTGGATATTGCCATAGCGAATGGCGGATAGCGAATGGCAGATGGCGTATAGCGAATGGCGTATCGCATATCGCATATTGCACACCACGGAATACGCAATACGAAATACGCATCACCCGTCACGCATCACGTATCACGCATCACGCATCACGCTATCAACCAAATGAACGATCTTCAACAAACCCTCCGCCGCTTCAACTTCACGCCCAAAAAAAGTTTAGGGCAAAACTTTCTTTTCGATCCAGTGATCCTTGATCGCATCGTCGCGGCGGGTGAGGTGACGGCGAATGATGTAGTGTTAGAGATCGGACCCGGCGCGGGCAGCCTCACCCGTTGCCTGTCCGAGTCGGCAAAAGAAGTGATCGCCGTCGAACTGGATGATCGCTTAATCCCCATTCTGCAATACACCCTCGCCGATCATCCGAATGTCAAGATCGTTCATGGCGATATTCTAGAAATCAAGACTTCGGAAGTTTTTAAAACTTCCGAAGTCTCTACTTCCGAAGTCTATAAGGTGATCGCCAACATCCCCTATTACCTCACCTCTGCCATCATCCGCCATCTGCTCGAATCGAAAACGAAACCGTCGCTCATCGTCCTCACTGTTCAACGCGAAGTAGCAGAACGCCTGTGCGCCAAACCGCCGGAGATGAGTGTGCTGGCGGTCAGCGTGCAAGTGTATGGTGAACCGCGCATCGTCGGCAAAATTCCGGCGAGCGCGTTTTATCCCAAGCCCGATGTGGAGTCGGCGATTGTGCGAATCGATCTCTTCAAAGAATTACCATTTACTAATTACGACGATTCTGAAAAATTCTTCTCTATGGTGAAGGCAGGCTTCAGCCAGAAACGAAAAAAACTAAAGAACGCGCTGGCTTCGGGTTTAAAAATTAATATGGAAGAAGTCGAAGAGATGCTAAGTAAAGCGGGGATCGATTCAAATCGTAGAGCGGAGACTTTGACGGTGGAGGAATGGAAGAAGATCAACCCGTTTCCCTTATTTCCTTTATTCTCGCCTCACCTTTATACACGCCATGATACTCGTCCGGGATCAACGCCGCAATGCGGCACATGATCTCGTGAGTGTTTTTCTCTAACGTCTCTTTTGTGTCGCGTTCAGTGGGTGGCAGGGTGAAGACGGGACCGTAAGCGATGCTCAGCGTCGGGCGGCGCAAATGCTTAATCTCCTCCCACGCTTTTTCTGTGTTGCTGATCCCTACCGGCAAGATTGGCACACCCGCTTTGCTGGCAAGAAACGCCGCGCCCGTTTTGCCAACTTGCAGCGCGTGCGTGTATTTACTGCGCGTACCTTCCGGCGCGAGCCCGATCAACTTGCCTTGCTTTAAAACTTCGAGAGACACTTTCAACGCAGCCCGATCCCCGGCGCCGCGATTGATCCACACGCCGCCCACCGAATTGACTAGCCATTTATAAAACGGATTCTTCTTATAGGTGTCAGCCGCCAACACCACCATATCGGGTCGGCGCAGGGTGATGTAAATGAGAGGCGGGTCGGCGTAACTCAAATGATTTGTCACCACCAGCACCGCGCCCTGCATGGGGATATTTTCTTTGCCCACCAACCGCACGCGGCTGACCAGAGCAAAGATGAGGTCGAAGCCCCACATAATTAATTTTGCTGTCGGTTTAAATTTTATTGGGTTCGCGCTTGTGCTATCACTGCCCATCGTGTCACCTCAGTAATGCCCGCCATCGTGATCGAAAAAGTTGTGCTGCCCCGCGGAGCGATTGTTCCATTTAAAATAATTTTGCGGTAACCTGTTACCGCGCCAGCCGAATTATACACAGTGGCAACGATCACGACTGATTTTACTTCCACACTCGCCGGATTGATCACGCTTCCATTGATGATGAATCCACTTGGGGATGATGATCCTGCCGCGCCACTGACATTCAACATCACAAACCTCTCTGCCAGTGCGGATGCCGACTCGGCAGTCAACACCGCGCTGCTTGCCACTCGATTGGAACTTAACGATGCCTGCGGGAACATCGCCGCCAACGGCACGCTCACCCCAACGGGTATCACGTCAAACGGCGAATAGGCAACCGCGTTTGCGCCCGGCGAATTATCGGCGTTTAACAGATTCACTTGCGCCGAGAGATTCAAGATGGGCGCGTTGCCCGTATTTTTAAATTCGCTCAAACAGATCACGCTCGACGACGGCGTGGGTGAACAATAAAATGTGCCAAGTGTGATCGGCAAGGGCGTGATGGCGGGCAGGGGGATCGAAGCGGCGGTGAGACCTTGTGTGTCGGGCGGCAGAAGGATCGTTTGCCCGGGTTGTAGATTCGCCGGATTGAGTCCGGGGTTTAATTTATCTATCGCTTCGAGCGAGACATTGAATTTAGAAGCGATGGCGATCAGCGTATCACCTTTTTGAATTTTGTAGGCAACGGGTGCGGGCGTGGGCGGCAGGGTGGGCAGTGGCGGCGGCGTGTTCGTCGGCGCGCTGGGGATGAGCGGCAGAGGCGTGGTGGTTGGCATCCGCCGCAGAGTCGGCGTCACCGTGATCGAGTCGTTAACTCCGCAGGCGCTGATCAAAATTGAGAAGGCGATGATCCAAAAATTTTTCATCGAACTGATTATAGCGTCAGACCGACGCTCCCGTCATTGCGAGCGTTCTTCGCGGAGCGGAAAGCAATCTCAGACTCTATCGTCAGGAGATTGCTTTGCGAAGCACTCCGAGCGGAGCGAAGGAGCGAACGCGAAATACACGCGCTCGCAATGACGGCATTAAGTTGCAAACCTGTCTTACTGTGCTAAACTTTCCTCACTATGACGAACCCCAACCAGCAGAGTCAATTCGCGCGAAAGAATTTACTAGAAGATGCCATTGCCGCCGCGCGGCTTGGCGAGCGAGCGAAGGCGCGCGAACAGTTGACTCGCGTTTTGCGTTACGACCAGAAGAACGAAGAAGCGTGGTTGTGGATGAGCTCGGTGGTTGAATCGGATCGTGAACGTATCTTCTGTTTAAATTCCGTTCTCAAATTAAACCCGAATAACAAAACGGCAAAGCGCGGCTTGGCGTTGTTGGGCGCGCTGCCGCCGGAGATGCGCGCCGATTTGGGGATCGAAGTGATCGGCGTGACGGTTGACGCGCCCGCGGCGGGTGGCGCCAAACAAAAGCGGCGCGGCGGATTCACGATTCGACGTAATCGCGCGCTCGAAAATGTTTTGATCATTCTTTTGGCGGTGATCACTTTCGCGGTGATCGGTGTGATTGTTTATATTCGAGTCATTGCGCCGCGCTTTGCCGCGCCCGTTGCGGCAACTGCTGTGCTGTCGGCGACGGACGCCGCCACCGATGTGGCGCCGCCGCGCACGCCCACGCCGGTGCCGACCCCGACCTTCCCCGCATTAAATATCACGACGACTCCCGGCGCGGCTCTCACCCCGCTCGCCGAAATTCTCAAACTTCAATTTACGCCCACGCCCACAGTTTTTGCGCCGCAGTTTTTTCCCGAAGATGATTTTCGTTTGGGCGAGAGCGCGTTTAAGGCTGGCGACTTGGATAAGGCAACTGACTCGCTGCAGAAGGCGGCAGCGCAAAACGCGCGCAACTATTCGGCGCATTATTATTTGGGGTTGATATTTTTGCAGCGCCGCGATTACAACCGCGCCTTTACATCGTTTGGCAACGCTGTTCGAATCAACAACGATTACGCGCCGGCGTACGTTGGTCGGGGGCAGGCGCAATTTGGTTTAGGCGGCAACCCCTTGAGCGATTTTGATAAGGCGAATCAGTTGGATGTGAAGTGGGGCGAGCCTTACATTCAAAAATCAATTTACTATATGAGCGTGCGCGGGCGTGATGCGACGAGCGCGGTAAGCGAGTTGGAAAAAGGCAGGCGCGCCGCGCCGGGTGACGTGGTGCTTCAAGCCTATCTCGTCGAATCTTACGTCTTGGCAAACCGACCCGCCGATGC
>JACRLA010000047.1 GCA_016215145.1 Chloroflexota bacterium | reverse complement strand
TCGGCGGCAGGTTTGTCGTTGCGCCCCATGAAACGTCCCGCCGCCATCGCCGCCGCTTCGGTCACGCGCACTAATTCCAATGCAAGGTTGCGATCTGGTTGTGGGTTGTTCATCGTGTCTCCTATCGTTGAAAAAATAAAATGATGATGTAGTACACCAGCGGTCCGGCAAGAATCCAAGAATCGATTCGATCTAACATGCCGCCGTGCGCGCCGAACACCGTGCCGCTGTCTTTGACTCCGGCTTCGCGTTTGATCATGGAGATGGTGAGATCGCCCAACATGCCGACGAGTCCACCGGCGAAACCGATCACCGCGCCTGACACAGGGTTCACTGCGGATGCCGCCGACCCGATCCCGATGCCGCCGATCCAACCGAACAACGCGCCGAAGCACGTTGCCCACACCACGCCGCCGATGAATCCTTCCACAGTTTTCTTGGGGCTGAGTCGTGGCGCGAGAGGGTGTTTACCGATCCAACGCCCCACGGTGTACGCGCCCGCATCCGCAAGCCAGATGGGGGGCAGGGTGAGGAAGAACCACCACATCCCATCGGGCAAATTGCGAATCAAAACGTAGAAGCTGCACATCCAACCAATATAAAAAATCCCCGTCATCGTCAACGCCCAATCACTCGCGGCGTGAGTCGCGCCGCGTTCATAATCCACAATGTGCCACAACGTGGCGGCGACGATGATGAGTGCGAGCGTGATATTGTTGATGGCGATGTCGTAAGGTTGAAGCGCAGAAAAAAAGTAGGGGAGTGTGCGCGCTGTGCCGAGAGCGAGCGTGCCCCAGACGATGACCGGTTGCGAAGGGCGGCGACCATTCTGCCGCATCATCTGAGTGTATTCGTACGCGCCGATGGAAAAGAAGATCACCATCGTGATGAAAAACAATACGCCGCCCGAATAGATGATCAAGAGACCGGGAGGGATAATAATCAGGGCAACGATCAATCGCTGACGTAACATGGTCTATATAAGAGAGACACTGGGTGTTTAAAAAAACACCCAGTGTCTATGATTAACTCACAATCCACCAAAGCGGCGATGCCGTTTAGCATATTCCTCTAGCGCGAGACGCATCTGCTCTTTGTCAAAGTCGGGCCAGTAAACGGGCGCGAGATAATATTCCGAATACGCGCCTTGCCAGATCAAAAAGTTGCTCACGCGCATCTCGCCGCTGGTGCGGATGATGAGATCGGGATCGGGGACATCGGCGGTGTATAAGTGCGCGCTGATCATTTCTTCGGTGATGTCGTCTGCCTTGACCCCTTTGGCGATCAACGTTTTCACTGCTTCGACGATCTCCGCTCGTCCGCCATAGTTGAAGGCGATGTTGAGAATGAGTTTGTCGTTGTTCTTGGTGAGTTCAATAGCCTTCCGCACTTTATCGGCGAAGACGGGTTTTAATCCGTCTAACCTGCCGATGTGTCGAAGCCGCACACCCTTCTCATGAAATTCAGGAAGCTCGCGGTCAATCACATCTTCAAAGATGCCCATCAACCCTTTCACTTCCTCTTCGGGTCGCCGCCAGTTCTCGGTAGAGAAGGCGTAGATCGTCAGCATCTTGATTCCTAATTCGCCGCAGGATTCCAATACACGCCGCAGATTATCGGTTCCGGCGCGGTGTCCGGCGACGCGCGGCAGCCCGCGCTGTTTTGCCCAACGTCCGTTGCCATCCATGATGATGGCGACGTGGTAGGGGGCGTTCTCTGTTTTGTCACTCATGGATTAATGAAGTTCAGACTCACGGAATACGCAATACGGAATACGTATCACGTATTGCGTATTCCGCATCTTGCCTCATATCTGTTTAATCTCTTCTTCCTTCTTCTTGCCGTGCGTTTCTATCTGCTCGACATATTTGTCGGTCAGCTTTTGTAAATCCGTCTCACCGTGTTTCAGTTCGTCTTCGGTGATCACTTTCTCTTTTTCGAACTCGCGCAGATCGTTGTGGGTGTCGCGCCGCACGTTGCGAACCGCCACGCGCGCTTCTTCCAAGCGATGATGCACAACCTTCACTAAGTCTTTGCGCCGTTCTTCGGTGAGGGGTGGAAGTGAGAGGCGAATGATCTTTCCATCATTTGAAGGGTTGATATTGAGATCAGACGCTTGGATCGCTTTCTCAATACTTTTCAGCGAACTGGCGTCAAACGGTTTGATGGTGAGCAAACGCGGTTCGGGGGCGGAGATGGATGCCAGCTGCATCAACGGAGTCGGCGCCCCATAGTATTCCACCATCAACTTCTCCACCAATGCCGGTGAGGCGCGCCCGGTGCGGACGGTCGCCAGCGATTCTGTCAGCGCGTGGAGCGCGCCTTTCATTCTTTCTTCAGCGTCGTGCAAAGCATCTTTGACCATAGTGTCTCCAAAAAAATTAGAAGGATATAGAAACTAAGAAAGCGGGTTTCTGGGAGCAGATGCAAGTATAACAAAAGTCAAACGCGAATCAAAAGACCTTCAAGTTTTTTAAACCTTGAAGGTCTGAATAACTATCGCGTGATGACCGTGCCAACGCTTTCGCCACTCATCGCGCGCGGCAGGCTGTCGGCTTCCCACAAATTCAAAACCAAAATGGGCATATCGTGTTCCATGCACAAACTGATCGCCGTGCTGTCGAGGGCGCGCAAACGCAAATTCAAAGCGTCAATATAGGAGAGGCGGTCAAATTTTTTGGCGTCAGGATTCTTCATGGGATCGGCGTCGTACACGCCATCCACTTTCGTCGCTTTGATCATCACATCGGCGTTGATCTCCATCGCCCGTAATGCCCCGGCGGTATCCGTCGTGAAATACGGATTACCCGTGCCGGCGGCAAAGATCACCACCCGACCTTTTTCCAGATGGCGGATGGCGCGTCGTCGGATGTAAGGCTCGGCCAGGGCGCGCATCTCAATCGCCGGTTGCACCCGCGTCGCGACGCCGACTCTTTCTAATGCGTCTTGCAAAGCGAGAGCGTTCATCACCGTGCCGATCATGCCGATGTGATCGGACGCGGCTTGCTCCATGCCGTGTTCGGCGCCTTCGCGCCCGCGCCACAAGTTGCCGCCGCCGATGACGACTGCCACTTCCACGCCTTGTTCCTTAACGGCTTTGATTCTCTCGGCGAGAAATTCTGCTTCATCGGGATCGATCCCACTGCCGCCGGGTTTTGCCAACGCTTCACCACCGAGCTTGAGTAAGATGCGTTTGTATTTTGGGTCCGCCATAGTTTTTAATCTCCAATCGTTAATCTTTTAATTGATCAGCCGTCTCGTCATTGCGAGCGTTCTTCGCGAAGCAATCTCAGTATCTGCCAACACGAGATTGCTTCGTCGCATCCTGCGACTACGCGCGAAATTCACGCGCTCCGCTCAGGATGCTCCTCGCAATGACGTGGTCATTCGTCGGGTAAAAAAAACGAGTAACTCGCGTTACCCGTTTTCAAAGCACACTTAATTCGTTTCGCCCAACTCATAGCGGATAAACCGCCGAATGACGATGTTCTCGCCGATGGAAGCAATTGCCTCTTTAAGCATTTGCCCAATCGTCACATCTTCATTTTTGATGAACGGCTGCTCTAGCAAACATATCTCTTGATAATACTTGCTGATCTTGCCTTCAACAATTTTATCCACGACGTGCGCCGGTTTGCCTTCCGCCAACGCTTGCTTGCGGAATTCTTCTTTCACCGGTTCAAGATCGGCGGCAGATACGCTGGCGGCGTCCAC